>NZ_JBEZZB010000078.1:0-46813 GCF_040638955.1 Actinoplanes sp. NPDC024001 | reverse complement strand
GAAAGTCGCTCCATCCCCATGCCTGCCCAACGAACGATCACGGCCTATGACCTGCGCAAACGTGAACTATCCCCTTAGAGGATCAGATGCCCTCTAAGTGAGCAGCCACTGAACGCGCGCACGATCTCGGCGGCACCGTCGTCGAGGCCGACGACAAGATCTGGGACGTCTGCTGGGTTATGTCACGTGGTCGTCGTGGCTAGGGTGCGAGGAACGAGGCTCAGCACTCAACGAGGAGGGCTCCTTGACGAATCTCGACCGGCGTTCGTTGCTGAAGGGCGGCGCGGCTGTGACGGCCGGCGCTGCCATCGCGGGCGGTCCGCTTGCCGGGTTCCTCGCCGGCCCGGCCGTGGCGGGTGCCGGCCGGGGCCCGCGCACCCTTCTGCGGGATGTGCCCGATCTGCGTGACGGCGTCGTCCGGCTGGCGCTGCCGGAGGGCTTCCAGTACCGCTCGTTCCAGCAGAGCCGGCGGCCGCCGACACCGCCGAACGTCGTCCTCGACGACGGCTCCTTCCTGCCCGGCCGCCACGACGGCATGGCGGCCTTCGACGGTCCCGGACGGCGTCTGGTGACCCTGGTGCGCAACCACGAGGAGAACGGGTCCGCGCTCGATGGCTCCTTCGGCGCGGCCCGCACGCCGACATACGACTCCTCGGCGCTCGGTGGCACCTCGACCGTGCACGTCACCCACCGTGGTGAGGTCGAGTTCTCCTACGCCAGCCTCGCCGGCACCCAGATGAACTGCTCCGGTGGCCGCATGCCCTGGGGCTCGTGGATCACCTGCGAGGAGACCGTCAACGGGTACGACGTCGCCGACGACTTCACCCGTGGCTCGGCGGCGCCACCGACCACGTACGTTCAGAACGCCCGGCTGCAGAAGAACCACGGGTTCATCTTCGAGGTGCCGGTGCGCGGTGGGGCCACGGCCACCCCGATCACCCACGCCGGCCGGTTCCCGCACGAGTCCGTCGCCTGGGATCCGAGAGGTGGCGCGCTGTACCTCAGCGAGGACAACTTCGCGTTCCCGTCCGGCTTCTACAAGTACGTTCCGCCCAAGCATCCGAGGCGGGCCGGGCGGCTGCTCGACGGCGGCCGGCTCTACATGCTCAAGGTCGTCGGCGTCGACAACGCGGACCTGGCCGTGCACCTGGCCGACGGCACGCGGTTCCGCGTGGAATGGGTCGAGATCGACGAGCCGTCATTCGACTTCGGCCGCCCGGCACCGGGCTCGGCGCCCAGCCGGACCAACGACGAGGCTCTGCAATTCGTGAGTGGCCAGGGACTGGCCAAGGGCGCCGCCAAGTTCTCCCGGCTCGAAGGCACGGTGTACGACCGGGGCTGGATCTACTTCACCTCCACGCAGGGCGGGGTGGCGCCGGGACCGACCCAGCCGGACACCGTCGCGGGCTTCGGCCGGGGCTGGGGTCAGATCTGGGGGTACCACCCCGCGAGCAAGACCCTGCACATGCTGTACGAGTCACCCAGCCAGGACGTGCTCGACTTCCCGGACAACGTGACCACCAGCGCCCGCGGAACCCTCGTCGTCTGCGAGGACGGCGCGAACTTCAACTTCCTGCGTGGGCTGACCCGCCGGGGCGAACTCTTCGACATCGCACAGAACAAGATCGCCACCCAGCTCAACGACGAGTTCGCCGGGTCGACGTTCAGCCCGGACGGACGCACATTGTTCGTCAACATCCAGTCCACCGTGGGGCTGTCCATCGCGATCTGGGGTCCCTGGGAACGCATCGACGTCTGAACCGTCAACCGGTCAACCGGTTGGCCAACGCGGTGCACCACATCAACCGGTTGGGCCGCCTCAACCCGCCTCAACCCGGCGCGCACTTCCGGTGTTGTCACGGAAGGGGTGACGAGCCGTGATCCGGGCGGCCGCAGCCACTTCGGCGGCCGGACACTGAGCAGCCGGCCGCCGAAGTGACGTACGTCAGAGTCGTTCGAGGATGGCCTTCATCGTGGCGATCTCAGCCTGCTGATCAGTGATGATCTTTTGTGCCAGAGCCTTCGCCTCGGGGTTCGAACCCTGCTCGACTTCCTGCTGGGCCATGTCGATGGCGCCTTCGTGGTGACTGACCATCATCGTCAGGAAGTGCTTGTCGAACGCCGCGCCCTTGGCGTCCATCAGCGTGGCCATGTCGGCGTCCGACATCATGCCGGGCATCGACCCGTGTTCCATGCCGGAACCCATGCTCGGCATGGGGGCCGGCTTGCCCCAGGCCGTCAGCCATGCGGTCATAGTGTCGATCTCCGGCTGTTGGGCTTGCTGGATCTTGCCCGCCAGCGCTTTCACCTCGCTGTCGGCGGCGCGGCCGCCGGCCATGGCAGCCATCTGCACCGCCTGCTGGTGGTGCGGGATCATCGACTGGGCGAAGGTGACGTCGGCGTCGTTGAACGTGCCGACAGCCGAGGCCGCCACCGACGGGGCTGCCTCGCCATGGTTCATGCCGGAACCGGACGACGAGTGGTCGCTGCCGCCGCAGGCCGACAGGACGAGCATGGCGGTGACGGCGGCGCCGCCCAGCAAACCACGGCGCAGAACGGTTGCAGGCAGCACGGAGGAACGCATCATTGCAGGTCTTTACCTTTCATCTCAGCAATTTCGGGTACGCGGGGACGCCTCGGCGCGGCCACTGGAATGGCCGCCGAGGTGGCGTTCCTATATGCGCAGCACCGTTGCCGAAACGAGAGCCAGGGCCACCGGCCGATCCGGTGGCGCTCGCGGCGACAGCACCCACCGGACGCACCGGGAGATGCCCGGCCGACAGCTACGGATGGGCCTGAACAGCCACAGGAACAACATGATCGCCGCCAGGCCGGCCAGGATCGCCAGGCACACGCTCCACACACCTGCCGAGCCATGACCGCCGTGACCGTCGCAGTGCCCGTCGGGGCATGGCGTCGCTGCGACAAGCGCCAGAGGCGCTGTCGCGGCGGTGACTACGGGCAGTGCCATGCTCGCCTCAGCGGCATACGAATCGTGGCGGACACCGGCATGCCCGAGGGTGTGCATGAGCGCCAGCCCGAACGCGGTAGCCAGCAGCAGGACGATCCGAGCCGTCCGGCCGATCGCGGTCGCTGCTGCCGGTGTCACGGCGTCCACGGTAGCGCGCGGCCTGCGCTCGCCTGACGAGCCTCGCCGGAGACGGTCATGATCGGGCTGGCCCTGCGCACCTTGCCGCCTGCCTCGCTCCCGGCGAAGCTGCCACGCCACGCCGCGCCGGGGTGCGGGGGCTGGGCCGGGAACACCGGCGAGTGAACCCCGGGGCGAACCCCCCGAGGGAGAGACGCCGCGCTCACGCTCACCCAACCCTTGCTGTTGCCACTGCTTAGAGCCCGATGGCGAGCGGTCAACACGAACCCCGAAACATCCCTCTCGGGGGATATCCCTCGACCGGGGGTACCCTTCCGCCGAACACCGTCGCAGCGACGTGTTCGCCGTGCCTCGGAGAGGGAAACCGCACAACTCGCGACCCGACATCCGGCTGGACGGTCACGGCATCTGGGCGGGACAGCCACGCGTGGATCAACGGCGTGCCAGCCGTCGTTCCCCGGCCGCGCCGGTCTGGTACGGCAGGTTGTAATGCGCGAACACGGTCGGCTCATCCGTGGCGGTGAGTTCCCCGTCCAGGTCGATCGTCGGGGCGTCGCCGACGAGCTTCTTGTCATACCGGACTCGGACGGCGCTGGGTGTCACGGTGGCGCCGCCGACGGGTACGAAGGCGAGCTTGTGCCGGCCGATGAAGCCGACCCGCACCGTGATGAAAGCCGGTTCGTCGGTGGCCGTGTCGACGTACACGGCCTCGAGTTCGCCGATCTTGTCGCCGTCGGGGTCGATCACTTTCTCGCCGCGCCAGTCGCGGAGGTTCTCAGCGGGGAACATGCCACCTGGGTGCCCGGTACCGGGTGGGGGAAACACCGGCGCGAAGGTAAGTCGCGGCATCACGCGTACACGGCCGGCCTGGTCGGGCCGCGCTGACCGTTCGGACGTCCCCGTTCGGGATCGGTCATTGGCGATCAAGCCGGGCCGCGCGATATCCCTCTAAACCGCGACCGACGAGCGGGCGGAGGATCCATGAAGTGGCGGGGGTGGGCCGCTCTGGCCGGTGTCGGCACCGTCCTGGTGAGCGGGCTCGGGTTCCTCGGCCGTGAGCAGACGCCCGCGGCGGGCCGGCCTCCGGCGTTCGTCGACCCGTGTGCGGCCACACGGCCCGCGCCCGCCCGTACGGTGAAGAAGCTGCCGGCATCGGTGCGCCTCGCCGGAAAGCCGGGCCGGATCATCAGCGCCACCATGACGGAGAGCGTCCTGCTGCTCAACACCGGCGTCCCGCTCGAGCAGGGGCCGCACCCGAAGTGGCTGATCGGCCTCGACCCGCAGACGCTGGCCACACGGTGGCGGTGGCGGTTCCCCGAGCTGCCGGGCCCGGTGACGATCGGGATGGGCGAGGATCCGTGGGCGACGCTGGCGGGCGACGTCGTGCTCACCGTGAGCGGCATCCGGTTCGCGGGAGATCAACCCGTGCTGCGCGCGGTGGACCTGGCCAGCGGCCGGGTGCGGTGGTCCGAGCGGTTCCCCGCCGGTGCCCAGCCGGTCGTCGTGGCCGCCGACCGGTGCATGGTCGTGGTCAACGCGCAAGCGGGCAACGGCACGCTCGGCCTCTGGGGGCTGGATCCGGCGACCGGGCGGGTGCGGTGGCAGAACTCTCCCGCCGAGGAGCTGCTCTGCACGGTTCCGGCGCGGCCCTGGCTCTACGGGTGGAGCGGCGGCCACCTGGTCCGGTTCAGCCTGGCCGACGGCTCGGTCACCGCGGTGCGCTCGCCGACGTCGGACTGCGGGCCGGTCGTGCTCCCGGGCGGACAGGTGGTCGACTCCGGCACCGGCCGGTGGTACACGATCGACTGGTCGCGGCCCGCGCTGACTCCCACGGACCGGGAGCCGGTACGGATCGAGCCGGACACGTACCCGCAGTTCACCACGGTCGGTGATGTGCTGGTCGTCGACGACCACGGGAAGGCCGCCGTCCACGATCACGACGGCACGCTGCTCTGGCAGGACGACGGAACCGGCCGGGGCTATCTCGTCCCCGCCGTCGGGCAACCCGGAGACCGCCTCTTCTTCCGCACACGCTCGCCGTTCACCGAGAAGAAGCGCACCGTGTCGCTCACCGCCGTCCAGGCACGGACCGGGCGGACGCTGTGGAAGTCGGCCGCCTGGCCCGGCAACGACGAGTACCCGATCGTGGACCCGCGCACCGGGACGGTTCTGGTCCACGTCACGACGACACGGCAGGTCAACCCCGAGCAGTTCGAGGTCGAGGCCTCCCATCTGTACGCCCTGAACGGCGACGACGGCCACCCCCTGTGGGACGTCGAGGGCGACGGGTTCCGCGTCGCCGGCCCGTGGCTGCTGGTCGAGAGGGACGGAGCCGTCCGCGGCTTCCGGATGAGCTGAGGAGTCCCGTGCCCGAGTCCCGTCACCGCCGCCCGTCGAACTTCTGGATCGCGGCGGGCGTCGTCGTCGCCGCCGTCGGCGCGATCGGCACCGGCGTCAGCGCGGTCACCGACACCTTCGGGGAGGTTCGCGAGCAGACCCAGCCCTCCCCGGCACCCGGTGAGGCGCTGCGCGTCTCGGTACGCGGCGCCGGCGCCGGGGATGCGTCCTGCATGCGCTCGCAGTACGTCGCCCGCGGCGGCCTGAAGGACCTCCGTGGCGATCCGGCGCCTCCGGACGCGGTCTTCGGCCCGGACGAGTCGCAGGCCTGGTTCGCCGCGCACGGCGCGACGCCGACGGCCACTACCGTCGTGTTCGTCGTGGAGAGCCAGCGCGCCGGCCGGGCGGTGCTGCACGACCTGCGAGCGGTCGTCGGCTCGTGGGAGCGGGCGCCGGACGCGGTCCGCGTCGTGCCGGACGGCGGCGGTTGCGGCGCCCACCTGGAGGTGCAGGACTTCGACCTCACCCTGCGTGACGTGCGCCGGCCGATCAGCACCGTCCCGCGGCGGCCGACGAAGGGCTTCCCCTACACGGTCTCCGAGCAGGATCCAATGCTGTTCCAGGTCTTCGTGGCCGCGCCTGCCGGCATCGCCACCTGGCATCTCGAGATGCGCTGGACCTTCGGCGGTGAGGCGCACACGACGCGGCTGCCCGCCACCGGGACGTTCCGCAGCGGCGCCGGCCCGGTCTACTGCGCGACGAGCATCGCCGACGTGGTCCGCTCACCACACCGCTGCCGGCAGCGGGCCTAGGCCGCCGGCGGTGCCGCCCACCAGCAACGTCACCGTCTCCCCCGCGCGACGGCCGCCCCGGTCCGCCTCAGCGTCGCCAGCCGACGGTCCCGCGGTGGGCCGGCGGCCAGGTTCGCGGCAGCCAGCACCAGACCGAGGCAGAAGACCGCCACCCACAGCACGTCCGGCCCGAACCAGGTGGTCACCAGGCCGCCGACGGCCGGGCCGACGAACATCGCGGCGGTCAACCCGAAACCGAAGACACCCTGGTAGCGGCCGCGAGCCTCGGGCGGGGCAAGGTCAACGGTCAGGGCGGAGTTCGCCACGGTCATCAGCATCTCGCCGAGGGTCCAGACGGCGACGGTCAGCGCGTACGCCCACACGGTGTCGGCCACCGCGACCAGCCCGAACCCGGCCCCCGTGATGACGGCCGAGGCGGCGAGCACGTGGTCGTGACGCCGGTGTCCCACCAGCTTCAGCAGGAACAGTTGACCGGTCACGATCAACCCCATGTTGACCACGATGACCTGCCCGTAGGCCGTCACGTCCAGGCCGTCGGCGGCGAGCGCGGCCGGCAGCATCTTGTTGGTCTCGATCATCGCCCAGCCCAGCATGGCGAGACCGACGAAGGTCATGAAGACCCGATCGCGTACGACGACGCCGAGCCCGACCGACCGGACCGCCCTCCCCGGGGCGACGGCAGGGCGCGTCTCGGGCACCTTCAGCGCCAGCAGAGCGGTGGAGCACATCAGCACACCGGCGTTCGCCGCGAACAGCAACGACGGTTCCCTCTCGATCAGTAGGCCGGCGAGCAGCGCCGCCGCACCGGAGCCGAGGTTGAACGCCCAGTAGTTCAGATTCAGCGCGCGGCCCCGGTCCTCCGCGGCGACCACATCGATGATCGACGCGGTGAACGCCGGGCGGACGATGCCGAGGAACACGCCGAGCAGCAGCGCCAGGGTCACGATGGCCCACGGGTCGGTGACCCAGCCGAGGGACAGCATCGTGACGGCGGCCGGGATGCCCGCCCCGAGCATCGCCGGGCGCCGTCCCCATCGGTCCGCGATGATTCCGCCGGGCAGCGCCCCCAGCGCGGTGCCGATCCCGCCCAATCCGATGACCAGCCCGGCGTACGCCGCATCGAAGTGCCGCACCGACAGCAGGTAGACACCGAGGTAGAGCTGCGCCACGGCGCCGGTCCGGTTCACCAGGGACGCGGTCCACAGGTACCAGAACGTCGGCGGCAGCCCGCCGGCAGTCCGGCGCCACCATCCGCTCACGCCCGCACCCGGCCGCCGAAAGGTTCCAGGCCCGCCAAAACCAGGGATAACATGCTCGGCTCCTTCGATCTCGAGAGCATCGACGCGAGGCACGCTACGGTCGGCGACGCCGCCGAGTCCTGGTCCACTTCTGGCAGACTGGACCAATGATGGAGATCCCCGGCCCGGGATTCGCGTCCGTTCTGAGCGGCTGGCGGCAGGCACCGGGCCCGCTGGTCGACGCCCTCGCCGCCGCGATCCGTCACGCCGTCGTCGACGGGCGGATCCCGGTCGGCACGCGCCTTCCCTCGGAACGCTCCCTGGCCGCGACCCTCCAGGTCAGCCGCGGCACGGTGGTGACCGCCCTGGCCACGCTGCGGGACACCGGATGGCTACGCACCCGGCACGGCAGCGGCAGCACCGTCCAGCTGCCGCCGGCGGTCACCGACCGGACCGCGCCGTGGTCGGTGGACCACGGCGACGGACTCGACCTGACCCGCGCGGTGCCCGCCGCCCCGCACACCGCCTACCTGGAGGCGACCCGGCGCGCCGTGCGGCGATCGCCGACCCTGCTGGTGGACGCCGCCGAACCGGACGCGGGCTTGCCGCAGCTGCGTGACCTGCTGGCCGACCGGTACACCCGGGACGGGCTGCCGACCCGGCCGGATCAGATCCTGGTCACCTCGGGCGCCCGGGCCGCGCTCACCCTGCTGGTGGACCACCTGCACGACCGCTCCCGTCCGATCCTGGTGGAGAACCCCACCTACCAGGGCGCACTGAGCATCCTGCGGCGGCGCCGCGCCCGGCTCGCGGTCGTGCCGGTGTCCTGTGACGGCTGGGACGCCGCCCGCCTGGCGCTCACGGTGCAGGCGGCACGACCGGCGCTGGCCTACCTGACACCGGACTTCCACAACCCGACCGGCGCCCTCATGCCGGCCGAGCCTCGGACGACGGTGGCCCGCCTCGCGGCCCGCCACGACATGACGGTCATCGTCGACGAAACCCTGCGGGACCTCGACCTGCGCGTCCCGGCCGAACCCGTCCCGCACCTGGCCGGACCCGGGATCATCGCCATCGGTTCCACCAGCAAGCTCGTCTGGGGTGGCCTGCGCGTCGGCTGGCTGCGCGCCGACGCCTCCCGCATCCGCGAACTCCAGCTCAATCCGCTGCAGGCCCGGCTGTCGCCACCACCGCTGGAGCAGCTCATCGCCGGCGAGCTTCTCAGCGACCCGAGCGAGTTGCTACGCGAACGCCGGGACCGGCTTCGCGCCCAACGAGACCACCTCGCAGCGCTGCTCGACGGCGCCGGCGACTGGAGTTTCACCCTCCCACCGGGAGGCCTGTGCCTCTGGCTGCGGCTGCACGACGTCGACGCCACGACGCTCGCCGCCCGCGCCGCCGCCCGGGGCGTGAAACTGTCCGCCGGAACGGCTTTCTCGGCCGACCGTACGCTCACCCATTACCTGCGGATGCCGTTCACCGGCACCCCGGAGACCCTGACCCGGGCGGTCGAGGCCCTGGCCTGAGTGCAGCAGGGGCTGCCACCCGCCGCGTGGAGAAGACCTCCCGCCAGTGCACAGCGGCGTCGGTCATGTCGTTGCCGCGATGGGATGGTGGGCCCGCGGGTCGCGGCTACCTGCCCGTTCGGCCTAGCCTGTCCGGATGCGGCGCTTCAACGATGAGGATCTCACCGGCACGGAGTTCCGGGAGTGTGACCTGAGCAGGGCACGGCTCGTCGGGGTGGTCATGCAGGACGCGGAGATCGACGGCCTGGTCACCAACCTGGTGGTCAACGGCGTGGAGGTGATGTCGTACGTCGAGGCGGAACTCGACCGCCGGCACCCGGTGCGGCTGCTGATCCGTTCCGACGAACCGGCCGACCTGCGCGAGGCCTGGCGACAGCTGCGCCAGGCGTGGGCGACGACCACCGAGCGGGTCCGGTCGATGCCCGAGGGCAGCGAGCATCTCGGCGCCGACGGCGAGTGGTCGATGGTCGAGACGCTGCGTCACCTCGTCTTCGTGCACGACTCGTGGTTCCGGCGCTGCGTACTCGGGCTGACCGAGCCGTTCACGGCGATGGGACTGGCGCCCGCGTTCGTGCCGGATCAGGAGGCGCTGGGACTGGACCGGTCCGCCCGGCCGGGTCTCGACGAAGTGCTGAGCGTGCGCGACCGGCAGGCCTCGGAGATCGAGGCGTGGCTGGCCGAGGTCACTCCCGACCAGCTCGCGAAGCCCGCGCCGGTGCCCGACGACGACATGTGGCCGCCGTATGCCAAGGGCCGGCGCGTGCGGCAATGCCTCGGCACCGTGCTCAACGAGGAACGGGAGCACCACGGTTTCTGCGTGCGCGACCTGGACAAGCTGTCGCGCATGCGAACGGCCACTTCAGGCGCGGGCCCCTCGGGTCAGGGCGCGTAGCAGGAAGCCGGGGCTGGCCAGCGCACTCGGGTGGGCGAGCATCGTGGTGACCTGTCCCAGCCGCCGGCTGACCGTGTGGTCACGCATCGACGCCTTGAAGATCAGGCCACTGGCCCAGCGCAGGATCCGGTAGCCGCGCGGGTACGGCCCGTCGACATGCGGCAGTGCCAGGTCGGCCATGGTGGAGATCTGCCAGGCCGCGTCGACCACGACCTTCACGTCGGCGAAGTACGAACGGGCCGGCCGGTCCAGACGCGGGTTGCCGCGCAGATACTCCGACAGGCACGAGGCGTGCAGCATCGCGGAGGTCATGCCCTGGCCGTACACCGGATTGAAGGAAGCCACCGCATCGCCGGCGGCGACCAGCCGGGCCGGGAGCCGCCGCGCCTGGTGGAAGTCGCGCCGTCGGCTGTCGGCCTGGTGGTAGGTGACGACGTCACCGGCCGGCTCCGCACCCGTCGCGACCTCGCCGAACTCGGCCGGGAAGTCCTCGACGCAGCGCCGCCGGAACTCGTCGGCGTCGCGCCCGGGACGGTCGTCGGCGTAACCGGACACCAGCATCGTCCACCGGCCACCCTCGATCGGGGTGAACCCGCCGATCCGTGCGGTCCGGCCGGGGCCGGGATTGGCGACCGAGATGCACGTCCACACGTCGGCCCGCTCCGGGCGGTGGAACAGGGCCGTCGCGTAGTTCAGCTTGATCGCCATACGCTGCATCGGCGGCTTGGTGAAGCCGCCGGCCTCCAGCCAGTCGCCCAACCGGCTCGACCGGCCGGTGGCGTCCACCACGAAGTCGGCCCGCTCCTCGACCACCTCCGCGGAACCGGCCGGGACCAAACGCACCCCGGCGACGGCTTCGCCCTCCCAGAGCAAGCCTTCGGCCTTACCCCTGACGGTACGCACGTTCGCGCGCCCGAGCACCCGATGGCGGATCAGCGCCTCCAGGAACGGCCGGCTGGAGATGAGCGCCTGTGCCGCCGGGCCGGTCGGCGCCTCGTCCCGCAGCTCACCGTCCAGGTAGAACCGGTTCGTGCCGGGCGGCGGGTTCACCGCGCCGGCCTTGAGCGCTTCCTCGGTGAACCCGGGGAACCACCGCTCCAGCTGGATCTGACCGGCCGGCAGCAACGCGTGCACCTGGCTGCCCTGCGGCACGCCGGGCCGGGGGCCGATGGCCGTGACCGGGTCCGCGGCGATCCGGGCATCCGGGATGGACAGCGACGCCAGATCGTCCCGGTCGATGATCAGGACCTCGTCGGCGTGATCGCTGAGCACGCGGGCGGCCATCAGCCCGGCGACGCTGCCGCCGAGCACGATCGCCCGGCGGAACAGGACCGGGGTGTCGGCCGGCGCCTCGGCAACCGAGACCGCGGCGAAGCGACTAGCAGCGAACATGTAGGCCCCCGTGGCTGTTAGGAACCTTGACGATATCGAATGATCGAAAAGTGCCGCTGCCCCGTTCCGCAGTCCGGTTCCGCCGCGACTCGCGGCGGAACCGGTCGGGCCGACGCGACGCCGGCCCTCTGGCGCGCGGGCTCAGCAGACGTTCGTCGGGCAGTGCCACCAATACTCGGCCCACCCGGACGAGTTCCACCACGTGTAGTAGTGGGCCCGTGGGTTCGCCACCCACACGCTGATCACGCGCTTCGCGCCGCTCGCCGTCCACCAGTGGATCATGTCGTCGGCACGGCCACCGCCCGGCACCTGTTTCCAGTCCGCCGAGGTCGGCTGGATGTACCAGATGGTGCGGTCCGGCGCGACGCCGACGCACATCTCCTTCTTGCCGTTCTGATTCCAGTCGGCCAGCAGCACCCGGGTGCCGGGCTTGAACCGGCCGGTCTTGCCGAAACACGTGTAGTCGCCGTCGGTGATCCGGTACGGCGGCTCGGCCGCCTGGGCCGGCGATGCCGCGAGCAGCCCGCCGGCGAGCAGGGTCAGCGCAGCGAGCACCGACCACAGTTTCTTGATCATCGCTCCTCCTCCGATCTGCGGTGTCACCGTCCGAAGCTGCCAGCCCGGCCGGCCGTGGGCGTCAACCGAGGACGGGAGAAGAACTTCCAACCAGGACACCAAGACACCGGGCCGGGCCCGCTCTACGGTGTGGCGATGGGCCTTCGCCGGTGGCGTCGCCTGACCCGGCTACCGGCGGCGTATCCGCTGTTCACCGATGTGCTGCTGGCGCTCGGACTGACCGTGGCCAGCGTGCTGCAGGGCTGGGCCGACCCCACGTCGCAGTGGCGGCCCTACGACGCGACCGCCGCGATGCTCACCGTGCTGGCCACCGCGCCGACCGCGCTGCGCCGCCGCGCACCGACCACGACCCTGCTGGTCTGCTGCTTCTTCTGGGCGGTGTCGGCGGCGGCCGGCTATCCCCCGTCCGCCAACACGTACGGCATCCTGCTCGCCCTCTACACGGTCGCGACCGTACGCCCGTGGTGGCATGTGCTCGCCTGCGCCGCGCTGAGCGCGGCCACCTGGATCGCCGGCGTGCTCGCCACCGGGCGTGGCAGCGTCGTCTCGGTGGTCGCCACCGGCATCGTCATCCCGGCCGTGGTGTGCAAGATCGCCGACACCGCCCGTCGCCTGGCCCGGGCCGCCGACAGCCTGGCCCGGCAGGCGGTGCGCGACGAGCGGGTCCGGATCGCCCGCGAGCTGCACGACGTGATCGCACACCACATGTCGGTGATCGCGGTGCAGGCCGGCCTGGCCCGCTACGTGCTGCGCTCGGACACGGACACCGCCGACCGCGCGCTCGGCGCTGTGCTGGAGACCGCGACCGAGGCGCTCGACGAGATGCGCCGCCTGCTCGGGCTGCTGCGGGCCGGAGTGCCGGCCGGCGGCGAGCAGGCGCCCGGCGAACCGGACGGCTTCGCCCCGGCGCCGCGGCTCGCCGACCTGCCTGAGCTGTTCAACCGGGTCCGGGCGGCCGGCGTCCCGGTCCAGGTCACCGTGATCGGCACCCCGGCGCCGCTGCCGCCCGGGATGGAGGTCTGCGCCTACCGGATCGTGCAGGAGGGCCTGACCAACGTGGTGAAGCACGCCGGCCCGGCCACCGCGACGGTGGCGTTGCGCTATCGTCCGGACGAGTTCGTAGTGACGATCGCCGATGACGGGCGGGCGGTGCGGCCGGCCGGCCCGGTCACCGGCAAGGGGCTGATCGGCATGCGGGAACGCTCCCTGCTCTACGGCGGCACGCTGGCCGCCGGCCCTCGGACGCCGCACGGTTTCCAGGTGCGCCTGAGCCTGCCGCTGCCGCCACCGTGACCAGCGTGCTGATCGTCGACGACCAGGTGCTGATCCGCGCCGGTCTGGCCGCCTTGATCAGCGCCGCTCCCGGCCTGACCGTCGCCGGCGAGGCCGCCGACGGCAAGGCCGCGGTGACCGAGGCGGCCCGGCTGCGCCCGGACGTGGTGCTGATGGACATCCGGATGCCCGAGCTGAACGGGGTCGCGGCCACCGAGCGGATCCTGGCGGCAGCCGCGGCACCGCCACCGCGGATCCTGGTGCTCACCACGTTCGATCTGGACGAGTATGTCTACGCCGCCCTGCGGGCCGGAGCCAGCGGCTTCCTGCTGAAGGAGACCCCGCCGGACCGGCTGCTGGCCGCCATCCGCACGATCGCGCAGGGCGACATGCTGTTCTCCCCCAGCGTCACCCGCCGGCTGATCGAGGCGTACGCCCCGGCCGACCCGCCCGCACCCCACCTGAAGCGCCTCACCCCGCGCGAGGTCGAGGTGCTGCGCCAGGTCGGCACCGGGCGCAGCAACCCCGACATCGCCGCGGTCATGCACGTCACCGAGGCCACCGTGAAGAGCCACCTGAACCGGCTGATGGCCAAACTGCACCTGACCAGCCGGGCCCAGGCCGTGGTGATCGCCTACGAGTCCGGGCTGATCATCCCCGGCAACCGGCGGTAGCGGGTGAGCCCCGCTCTGCGGCACTACCAACGGGCCGCGTTTTGGGCGTCGTCCTGGGCCGGGCCAACGCCGTGCATCGACGGCGACCAGGCACTGTCGCGGCGAACTCCCTGGTGTACGACAACCTGGCACTGGCAATCAGTGACCGCCGGTGAGGGTGTGGAAGTTGCCCTCATATCCGAAGGCCTGTGACCAGCGGGCAGCGTCACCCACTCCCGCGGCGCCGCCCAACGCGGCGGCGGCCAGCCGGTCCGGTTTCCCACCGGACGCCAGCAGGTCCGTCCACTGGCGGCCGTTGAGGGTCAGCACGCGCAGCGCGGGGAACGTCGCGATCACCTCGATGTCCGGCACCGCCGCCCTGGACAGATCGAGACGGGCCAGGTTCGGCAGGGTGGCCAGGCCGGCAACCGGCGCCGGCTCGTCGTTGCCGCTCAAGGTGAGGTCGACGAGGGTCGGCGGTAGCGGCGCGGGTACCCATCGGGCCGCCTCCACGTGCAGGCGCTCGATCGGCAGCCGGTCGGACAGCGTCAGGTCGACCAGCGGGACGTCGCCACGTATCACCACCGATCGAAGGCTCGTGAAGGGCGCGAAGTCGGCGAAGCGGACCGGGCCGTCCGCGCGCAGCACCACCCCCTGAGCCGTCACCGGCAGCTCCGCGATGCTGTCCGCCCTGATCTCGGGGTCGGGCGGTGACGGGCGCTCGTCGTCGAGCGTCGCGATGGCGCGGCGCAGCAGGTCGGTGACCGAGGCGGTGACGTATTCGGCCGGCGCCCACACGTCCCGTCCATGCGTCAGCACCTGACCGACGCGGCCCGACGGGCCCGGATCGAGGTCGACGGCCGCGAAGTTCATGCCGTAGTCGCGGGCGAACGTCACCCAGCCGTTGCTCGACGACACCCGGCGCACGTGCCCGGCCGGCGCACAGTCGAAGATCACCGCGTCGTCGAACAGGCCGTCGTGGTAACCGGGATGGTTCTCCCGGTTCCACTCGACGAGGACGTGCAGGGGTACGAGAACGAACGGGTCGAGCAGTCCCGACTCCCCGCTGTCGTCATGGACCACCCGGTAGAGAGCCCGTAGATCCTCGGGCAGCCGCACCCCGAGCTGCTGTTCGGCGGCGAGGATCTCCTGTTCGGAGTAGCCGGGCGCGTACCCCTGCGGATGGTGCCGTGCGACGAACTCGCCGGCCAGCCGCTCGACCTCGGCCAGCACCGCCGGATCGGTGACGCGGGTGTCGGTGGTCCCGGGTTCACGGGCCGGCGGCCGTTCATGTCCGGGCAGCCGGTAGCCCTCGTCGAGCACGATCCGGGCCGGCAACGACGGCAGCTCCCGCGACCAGTGGATCGTGTACGTCCCGCTCGGATCACCGATCATCTCGACGACCAGACCACCGTCGGCCACGCCGGGCAGCGCCGCCGTGGCGTTGTTGAGGTCCAGGTTGTTCCAGCGGCCCAGCAGGGCCGGCTCCCCCGCCATGGTGTACGTCTGGCTCTGGCTGCCATGCGCGTGCACAGTGGTCAGCTGGTAGCCGGGCTCCCGCAGGCCCGCCACGAACGCCTTGCCCAACCGGTGCAGCACCTCGTCGATCTCGCCCACGCCGGGATTGTGCCAGCAGCGCACGGCCGGGCCGGTGCGGGACCTGGCCACAGGCATCGACGATCGGGTATGGCAATGCGGTGGACACGATGGTGAAGCGGCGGTGAAATCTGGCGACCCTAGCGTCCCGGCTCAAGATCCTTAACTTTCGGGAGGGCCCCTTGCCTCCCGGACGTGCCTGGGAGGTTCAGCCTTGGGTCAGACACGCCGTGACTTCCTCCGCCACGTCGGCATCGTCGGCGGCGCAGGAGTCATGTTCCATACGATGGGAGCTCTCGGCCTCACCACCGCAGCCAACGCTGCCGAGACCCCGCCCTTCACCCCGCTCACGAACGACGCCCTGCGCGGCCGGGGCGCCAAGTCCGTCATCGTCATGGGTGGCGGCATAGCCGGCATGACGGCTGCCTACGAGCTGCTCAAGGGCGGCTACTCCGTCACCGTGCTCGAGGGTCAGGACCGCCCCGGCGGCCGCAACTGGACGGTCCGCGGCGGCACCACCTTCACCGACCTCAAAGGACAGACGCAGAAGGCCCGGTTCTCCAAGGGCCAGTACATGAACGCCGGCCCCGGGCGCATCCCGCAGATGCACGTGACGCTCGACTACTGCAAGGAGCTCGGCGTCCCGATCGAGGTCTTCACCAACCAGAACGCCGACGCGTTCCTCTACCGCGAGAACGTCCCCGGCGCGCTCAACGGCGTTCCCGTCCGGCAGCGTGCGGTGAAGGCCGACGCCTACGGCTACACCGCCGAGCTGCTGGCCAAGGCGACCAGCCAGGGCGCCCTCGACGCGGAGCTGACCGCCGCGGACAAGGACGCCCTGATCGCCTACCTGCGCAGCTTCGGCGCCATCAACTCCGCCAACGAGTACGCCGGTGGCGGGCGCCGCGGCTATGCCCCTCAGCCCGGTGCTCACCTCGAGGCCGGCACCCCGCTGCCGCAGTACGAGCTGACCGACGTGTTCCGTTCCACCCTGGGCAACTACTTCTCCTTCGAGATGGGCTTCGACCAGGCGATGATGATGTACCAGCCGGTCGGCGGCATGGATCGCATCGCGTATGCCTTCGCCAAGGCGATCGGCGCCCGCAACTTCCGGTACAACGCCGAGGTCGTGGCCTACAACAACACCACGGACGGCGTGGCGGTCACCTACACGACTGCCGGCCGCACGAGGACCATCACCGCCGACTTCGCCGTCAACGCGATGCCGCCCCACATCGCCGCGAGGATCCCCAGCAACATGCCCGCCGAGGTCGTCACGGCGCTGGGCTCGGTCAGCCGGACCAACGCCGGCAAGATCGGCATCGAGTACGACCGCCGCTGGTGGGAGGAGGACTTCCGCATCTACGGCGGCATCACCAACGCCAACACCAACATCGGCAACATGTGGCACCCGTCGTACGGCTACCACGGCAGGACCGGCACGATGATCGGCTACTACAACACCGGCAGCAACGCGAACTTCTACGGCAACCTCACCCCCGCACAGCGGCTCACCGAGGCGACCACACAGGGAAAGAAGATCTTCGGCGACGTCTACGGCGAGGGCATCATCGCCTCGTTCAGCCAGGACTGGGCGTCGGCGAAGTTCGCCGAGGCGGCCTGGGTCAGCTGGCCCAGCGCGGCCGGCGGCCAGACCGGCGCCGGCTACCGCAGCCTCCTGCAGGCCAGCGGCAACGTCTACTTCGCCGGCGACCACCTCAGCCACGCCATCGCCTGGCAGCACGGCGCCATCACCTCGGCCCGCGCCACCGTCGAGCAGATCCACGAAAGGGTGACCGCCTGATGCGCCAACTTCGCCACCTCAGCACCCGCACCAAGATCATCGTGGCCGTCGCCCTGACCGCCGCCCTGGTCGCGCCGACGACCGCCGTCGCCGCCGGCCGTTTCCCGCCCCGCCCGGGCACCACGGTCTCGCTGCTGCCGGCCGGGCAGGACAATCCGTCGATCGCCGACGGCGTGGCGATCGGCCGGGACACCGCGACCTACAAGACCAGCGGGCTCGGGCCCGGCGGCCTCAACACGGCCGCCGCGGCCGGCACCGAGGCCCGCTACATCGACCCGGTCGACCTGGTCGACGGCCAGCTCCCGCCGGGCGTGACGATCACCGAGGCGCAGGGCATCAACGTCCTGCGCCGCATCGGGGAGAACCTGGCCAGGGCCGGTCTCTCCTACGACGACGTCATCACGATGCGCGTCTTCCTCCAGAACCCCGCCGGCCAGGAGAAGATGGACTTCGCCGGCTGGAATCGTGCCTACCGGCAGTTCTTCGCCAACACCAGCCTCGCCACCGGCAAGCCGGTGAACGTGCCGCTCGGCTCGGCCGCACCCGCGCCGCCGATGGTGACCAACCCCGCCAGGCCGTCGCGATTCGCGCTCGAGATCGAGAACCTGCCGGTCGCCGGCTGGCTGGTCGAGGTCGAGGTCGACGCGGCCTACCCGGCCAAGAGGAAGTAGTACCTGACGCTGTCGCCGGCCTCCCCTCGTAATGAACAGCGAGGCCGGCGACAGCGTCCTGGCTCACACCAGCTGCGCAAATGCCGTCGCGGCCTCGATGCCGGGCGGCGGCACCTACCCCGATGGCCCGGCACCGAGGTGCACCACCTGACCCGGCTCTCAACGTCCACAGTGTGCGAGCTGCCGCAGTCCGCGGTAAAAGGTGCTCGCCGCCGGCGCGAGCTACATCGGCGAGCGCCTCCCGGCCGACGGCACACCGGCGGACCAGTTGCGGGCGTACGTGGCGGCGAACGTGCAATACATCGCCGAGCACCGCGACGACGTCCGCGTGCTCACCTCGATCGCGATGAACTTCACGACGCCGGACGGCGACAGCAAGCTGCAGCACGACGCCTCCGTCTACGGCATCGCGCTCGCCCCGCTGCAGGATCTCCTCGCCCGCGGCCAGGCCGCCGGGCAGTTCACCGACTTCGACACCCGCACCATGGCCATGACGATCCGCGCCGCCATCGACGCCATCGGCCCGCAACTGTGGGTCGTCCCCGACCTCGACCTGGAGCTGTACGGCCGTGAGCTGACCGCTCTGGTGGACCGCGCCACCCGAACCGACCCCGGGAGGACCGGATGAACACCCAGACGCCCGAGAACCCGCGCACGACGAGCTGGAGCGCCTCGCTCACCGCGATCGCCCTGGACGTGGTTCTGCCACTGGCGATCTACTATGTCGCCCGCGCGATCGGCGCCGACCCGTGGCTCGCGGTCGTGGTCGCGGCGTTGAGCCCGGCCGCGAATGTGGCACTCACCTGGTCCCGCAGCCGGCGCCTCGACCCGACGGGCGTCTTCGTCATCGGGGCGCTGGTCCTGTCGCTGGTCGTCGCGCTCTTCACCGGTGACGAGCGGGCGCTGATGGCCCGGGAGAGCTGGATCACCGCGGCGATCGGGCTGTGGATCATCGGGTCACTGGCGACCTCACGCCCCTTCCTGCTCGACGTGGCCCGCAAGACCAGCCCGCCGCAGATGACCCACCGGTACGACCAGCTCTGGGAGGGCAACGCGGTCTTCCGGCGCTGGATGACGCTCGCGAGCATCGTGTGGGGCCTGGCCTTCCTCATCGACGCCATCGCCCGGGTGGTCCTGGCATACACCGCGCCGCTCGACCTGGTGCCGATCACCGGCGTGCTCGTCCTGGTCGGGCTGCTGGTGATCGGTCACGGCTTCGTCATGCTGCAGGCCTACCGCTGGAAAGTCCTGAAGCTGCTGAAGTCACCGGCCGAGGTCACTGGTCCGGGGCCTGCCAGCGGCGTTCGATCGTGACGGTGGTCCCGGTGGCGGTCGGGACGACCCGGACGTCGCCGTAGGCGCTCATCAGCAGGGCGCCGCGGCCGCGGTCGCGGACCGCCGGCCGGGCTCGCCACCCTCCGAAGTCCCGCACCACGATGAGGACCGTGCCGTCGTGAACCCGCAACTCGACCTCCACCGTGGGCCGGCTGGGCTGCTGGGCGTGCTCCACCGCGTTGTTGACCGCCTCGGTCGCGGCCACCTGCAGGTCGTACAGCAGATCGGGGTCGATCCTGTGGGTGCCGAGGGCGGCGCGCAGGTCGCGGCGCAGCATGCCGGACGCCGACGGGTCCAGCGGGTACGACCACGTGACGTGCAGGTCCGGCACGTCGGCCAGGAGTTGCGTCTCCGGCGTCCGGCGCCGGTGCAGGACCAGCGCCGCGATGTCGTCGCGCTGCGGGTCGGGTACGCCGGCCAGCACGGCATCGAGCAGAGCGGCGGGAGACGCGCCGGCGGCGTACAGCTGCCGGCCTTGCCGCTGCAGCCGCTCGAGCCCGACGTCGATGGGGAACGGGAAACTCTCGACCAGGCCGTCGGTGTAGAGCAGCACCTGGGCGCCGGGCGGCAGGCCTCCCTCGTTCTGCCGGTACGACGCCCGGCGCAGACCGAGCGGTGGCCCGACAATTCCCTGCAACAGGTGGGTGTCCTGCCCCGGGCCGGAATACACCGGCGTGGGATGACCTGCGCTGCACCAGGCGAAGTCCCCGGTGTCCGGGCGCAGATGAAGCACGAACAGCGTGGCCATCGCCGGCGTACCGAGACGAGAGACCAGTTCGGCCACCCGGGTGACAACGGTCGCCGGCGCCGCGTCCTCCACCGCGTACGCCCGGACCGCGTTGCGCACCTGGCCGGTCGTCACCGCGGCGCCCAGCCCGTGGCCGGCAACGTCACCGATGCTGAGCACGGCGCCGCCGTCGGGCAGCACCACGACGTCGTACCAGTCACCCCCGACCCGCCCGGCGGCCGGCCGGTAGGCCGCCTGCAGTTCCCAGCCGTCCAGGGCGGGCAGATCCTCCGGCAGGGTGCTCTGCTGCAGAGTCAGCACGAGCTGGCGGTCATGGTCGAGTTGCCAGCCGGTCTGCGCCAGCGAGGCCAGCATGTTCGCCATCGGCTCGAGCAGGTCGCGGTCCTGATCATCAGGCCGGCGCGCCGGGTCGATCAGCACGGTGAGCGTGCCGATCGGCCGGCCGTCCCGGCCCCGGATCGCCGCACGCACCGTGCCGGACCCCTCGGCGGGTGTGCCGTCCGCGCCCGAGGTGAACCGCAGCGCGGCACGTTCCTTGCCGCCGGTGACCACGACCTCGGCCGCGATGCCCGCCAACAGGGCCCGCGCCTGCTCGGTGACGGCCTGGAACGCCTCCTCGAGGGCGCGACCGGACGCGATCACCGCGGCGGTGTCGGCGAGCGCGGACAGCTGCCGGGTGTGGGCGGCGCGCACCCGGGCCAGGCGCAGAGTGTTGCGGACCCGCGCCACCAGCTCCGCCGCCGTGAACGGCTTGACCACGTAGTCGTCGGCGCCGGCCTCCAGGCCCTCGACGCCGGACTCGTCGCCGGCCCGGGCGGACAGCATGACCACCGGCAGCGCCCGGGTGGCCTCGTCGGCGCGCACCGCACGAACGAGGGCGAAGCCGTCCATGCGGGGCATCATCACGTCGGTGAGCAGCAGGTCCGGCGGGAACCGGTGGATCGCCTCCAGCGCCGCGCGCCCGTCCGGGGCG
Source organism: Actinoplanes sp. NPDC024001 (assembly GCF_040638955.1). Lineage (NCBI taxonomy): Bacteria > Bacillati > Actinomycetota > Actinomycetes > Micromonosporales > Micromonosporaceae > Actinoplanes > Actinoplanes sp. NPDC024001. Next base: position 25,879 of record NZ_JBEZZB010000078.1, on the reverse strand, counting down.
AGCTCCACCTGCCAGCCCTGGCCGCTGAGCAGCCGCTTGAGGTAGGCCCGCATGTCGCTGTTGTCGTCCGCGACGAGGATCCGGGCCTCGTCTGCCTCCGGCAGCCGGGACGACTCCGCCGCAGCTTGCGGGACGGCGGCAGGGACGTCGAGCCAGCCGGCCGCTTCCCGGGCCGCGGCCTGCGCGGCCGACATGTCCGGCAACGGTTCCACGGCCGTGGCCCGGACCAGCGGCGCGGTCACCGTGAAGGTGGTGCCGGCGCCGGGGGTGCTCTCGACGGTCACCTCGCCGCCGTTCAGCCGGGCCAGCTCGCGGACCAGCGCCAGGCCGATCCCGCTGCCCTCGTGGCTGCGGGACTGCACACCCCGCACGCGGTGGAAGCGGTCGAACAGCTGGGGCAGGTCTTTCGCGGCGATCCCGATGCCGGTGTCCGCGACGGTCAGCCGGACCGTGGTGCCGTCGGCCTCCAGCCGCACCCGGATCTCACCGACGAAGGTGAACTTCAGCGCGTTCGACAGCAGGTTGGTGACGATCTTCTCCCAGTGCAGCGGATCGATGACCACCGTATGCGGCAGCGGCGGGCAGTCCACCACCAGGCGCAGGTCGGCGCGTTCGATCGCCGCCCGGAAGACGCCGGCGAGCTCGGCGGTGTAGCGGGCGAGGTCGATCGGCCGCGGCTGGTGCTCCGCCCGGCCGGCCTCCAGGCTGGAGAACGTCAGCAGATTGTTGACCAGCGAGAGCAGCCGGTTGGCGCTGCGCAGGGCGATCTCCGTCCGGTCCCGCTGGGCCGGCCCGAGCGGTTCGCCGGCATCGGCGAGAGCGTCACTCAAGGGACCCATCATCAACGTCAGCGGGGTACGGAACTCATGGCTCACGTTGGTGAAGAAGTCGGTCTTGACCCGGTCCAGCTCGGCCAGCGCCGCGGCGCGGTCACGCTCCTCCTGGTACGCCTGAGCGTTGCGCACCGCAACCGCCACCTGCTGCGCGAGCAGCGCGAAGAACGACCGGTACGTCTCGTCCAGGCCCCGGCTCGGGCTGACTCCGGCCAGCAGCACACCCAGCGGCTGCGACCGCTCGGCGGACGGCAACGGAACAGCCACCGCGGTGCGTACCGGGTCGTCCCAGGCGCCACCGGTCACGGCCAGACGCTCGGCGGCGTCCTCGACGTCGACGCTCTCGCCGCCTGCCGCGACGTGCAGGCGCCACCCGTCCTCGGCCGGGCCGACGATGTGCGGCAGCACCGCGTCGACATCGGGCACCCCGGCGGCTGCGGCACGGCGGAGCAGCGCGCCGTCGCGCAGGTAGATGGCGGCGAACGGAACATCGATCCGGTGCTCGCCGATCACCGCGCAGAGCTGCGTGCAGACCTGCTCGACGTCGGCCGTCCGGCCGCCGGCCGGCACCGCGAGGTCGCGCAGCAGGCGCAGCCGACGCTCACCGACCACCTGTTCGGTGACCTCGCTGCACACGGTGAGGATGCCCGCGGTGGCGCCGTCGTCGTCGCGGGCGGGCGCGTGGGAAACGCTGAAGTACGCCTCTTCGCGGTAGCCCGACCGATCCAGCGCGAGCTGCAACGCCGGCACCCAGCTGGCCACGCCGGTCGCCTGAGCGTCGACGATCAACGGCTCCAGAACGTCCCAGCCCTCGGCGAGCGTCACCCGGACATCGCCGCCCAGCGCCTCCGGATGTTTGTCACCGATCAACGCGGAGTAGGCGTCGTTGTAGAGCTGGGTGTAATTCGGTCCCCAGAGCAGAAGCATCGGATAGCGGGAGGAAAGCACAATCCGGACGGCCGCCCGCATACTCTGCGACCAGGTCTCCACCGGACCGACATCGGTGGCCGACCAGTCGAGCCCGCTCATCAGGCGCCCCGTGGCACCCCCGCCGGCGAAGAGATCGTCCGTCACACAGTCACGCTACCCACGCGAGACCGAGCTGACGCTGACAGGTCGGCTCGCGGAACACCACCGGCTCGGACGTCACCAATTCATAAGAGTCTCCGCGCTCAGATCTCCCTATCGTGAGGGCGTGAAGAGAGCCATCCTCTGCCTGACCGCGCGACCTTCGCGCTGGCGGCCTGCGGGCCCGCAGCGCAGACGCCGACCGCCACCCCACCCTCGCCGGCGGTCGCCGCGAGCACGACCCCCGGCACGCCCGCGGCCTCCGCACCGGCCGCGGACACACCGGCGGCCCTGCGCTTCACCGCCACGACGCTCGACGGGGCGCCGTTCACCGGCGCCGACCTGACCGGCAAGCCCGTGGTGTTCTGGTTCTGGGCGCCATGGTGCCCCAAGTGCGTGTCCGAGGGCCCCGCGGTCGCCAAGGCCGCGCAGACATACCGGGACGAGGTGGCCGTCGTCGGCATCGCCGGCCTGGACGACAGCACCCGCGCCATGACCGCGTTCGTCGACCGCACCGGCACCGGGAACCTGCCCCACCTCGATGACCGCAGCGGCGCCCTCTACAAGCACTTCCGGGTCACCACGCAGTCGTCGTTCCTGTTCATGGCCCCCGACGGCACCACGGCGACCGCGACCGGGCCGCTCGACGAAGCCGAGCTGACCTCACTGATCGACCGGCACCTGCGGTAGATGGACAACCTGACCCTGGCGCTCGCCGCGGGACTGCTCGCGGCGTTCAACCCGTGCGGTTTCGCGCTGCTGCCGTCATTCCTCGTACTGATCGTCTCCGGCCCCGGAGGGGTGCCGCGCGCGTTGCGGCTGTCGGCGGCGATGACCGCCGGATTCGTCACGGTCTTCGGTCTGGCGGGTCTGGCCATCGCAGCGGTGACGGCCCCGATCCAGCAGCACCTCCCGTGGGTCACCGTCGTGATCGGCGCCGGTCTCGTGGCGCTCGGCGGCTGGCTGCTGTCCGGCCGCGAACTGCAGGTGCCGATCCCCCGGCTCACCACCGGCGGACCGGCGGGTTCACTGCTGGGCCTCTACGGCTACGGCGCCTCGTACGCGATCGCCTCGCTGTCCTGCACGATCGCCCCGTTCCTGGCCGTCACCGGCCTGGTCTCCGGCAGCGGCGACCTGCTGACCGGGCTGGCCGCGTTCGTCGCCTACGGGATCGGGATGGGCCTGGTCGTCGGCCTGCTGGCGATGCTCGTCGCCATGGCGCAGGAAACCGTGGTACGCCGCACCCGCGCCGTCCTGCCCTACGTCTCCCGCATCAGCGGCGCGTTGCTGCTCCTCGCCGGCGCCTATGTCGTCTACTACGGCTGGTACGAGATCCGCGTCTTCGCCGGCGCCGACGCCAGGGACCCGATCGTGACCGCGGTGGCGGACCTGGCAGGTCAGGCCGGGACCTGGCTGGACACCGTCGGCGCCGGGTGGATCGTCGCCGCCTTCCTGATCACCGCCGGGGCCGCTCTCCTGCTGCGAGCACGCTCGCGGCGCGGCTGAGGCCGGCCACGAGCCTTCGCGCGGCACCGCTTCACCGTCGTGACCAGACGCCCGCTAACCACCGCGATCGCCGCCGTCGCTGCCCTGGTCGCCGCCGTGGCGGCGCCGCAGCCCGCGCCGGCCGCCGCGAACCCCTACCAGCGTGGCCCGGCACCGACCGCCGCGAGCGTGGCAGCCGTGACCGGCCCGTTCGCCACCGCCTCGGTCAGCGTGCCGCGCGGCAACGGCTTCGGCGGCGGCGTCATCCACTACCCGACCGACACCAGCCAGGGCACCTTCGGCGGCATCGCCCTCTCCCCCGGCCTCAACGGCACCTGGGCCGGCATCGCCTGGCTCGGCCCCCGCCTGGCCAGCCAGGGGTTCATCGTCTTCGGCATCGAGACCACCAACCTCAACGACAGCCCCGCCAGCCGCGGCACCCAACTGCTCACGGCGCTGGACTACCTCACCCAGCGCAGCCCGGTCCGCGGCCGGCTCGACGCCGGCCGGCTGGCCGTCGCGGGCCACTCCATGGGCGGTGGCGGCGCGCTCGACGCGGCCCTGCGGCGACCGTCGCTCCAGGCCGCGATCGGCAACGCGCCCTATCTGCCCGCCAACACCCTGGCCGGCAACCGGGTCCCCACCCTGATCTACGCGATGCAGAACGACACCCTGGTCCCGCCGACCCGGCTCACCAGCCTGTACACCACCATCCCGGCCATCACCGAGCGCGCCTACCTCGAGATCACCGGCGCGGGCCACAACTACATCGGCCAGCCCAGCACCACGCTGGCGCGCACCATGATCCCCTGGTTCAAGATCTTCATCGACGACGACACCCGGTTCACGCCGTTCCTCTGCCCGCTCGCCGACTCGACGGGCATCCGGCAATACCGCAACAGCTGTCCGCTGACACCCGCCGCCGGCCCCGCTGTGGCCGGCGCGGCAGCAGGATGACGATCAGTACGCCGGGAGCCGCTCGACGCGGCCGGTGCGGGCGATGCGGGCGAAGGCGTGCGCGCTGGGCTTGGGGATGCGGCTGAAGTCGTCACCGACCGCGATGAGACCGAACTTCGGCCGGTAACCTTCGCTCCACTCGAAGTTGTCGAACGCGGACCAGTGGAGGTAACCGCGCACGTCGACGCCTTCCGCGCGGGCCTGTGCGAGCGCCGCCAGGTGGCTGGTGAGGTAGGCGACGCGTTCGGTGTCGTCCTCGGTGGCGATGCCGTTCTCGGTGACGTAGAGCGGCAGGCCGGTCCGCGCGGCGCGGTGCAGCATCTGGCGCAGGCCGTCGGGGTGCACGGCCCAGCCCATCTGGGTCAGCGGGGTGCCCGGTGGCGGCGGGACGAACAGGGCCGGCGACGCCGGGTCGACCCACTGTTTGCGGTAGTACTGCACGCCCAGCCAGTCACCGGCGTCGGGCCCGGTCGGGTTGTCGAGGTGGCGGTCGACGATCTCGTACCGGATCGCCCGGAAACCGGCGGTCTCCGGCGCGCCGTCGGCGGGTGCGAGCAGCGGTAGCTGCACCGCGAGACCGACGCGGCAATCGCTGCCGCCGCGGACCGCGCGGACCGCGGCGAAGTGGGCGTCGAGCAGCACCTCGCCGGCGCGACGCCACTTCATCGGGTTGGTGACGCCGGGTGGGTGGTAGCCCTCGAGGTAGCCGTGCAGGGCGACCATCTGCGGCTCGTTGATCGTGCAGACGAACGGCATCAGCTCACCCAGCGACGCGGTGACGTGCGCGCAGTACCGGGCGAACACGTCGACCGCGCCGGGGGCGAGCCAGCCGCCCCGGGCCGCGAACCAGCGCGGCAGGGTGAAGTGGTGCAGCGTGACGAACGCGGTCATGCCGGTGTCCCGCAACGCGGTGAGCACGCGCCGGTAGTGCTCGACGGCGGCGCGGCTGAACTCGCCGGGCACCGGCTCCACCCGCGACCACTCGATCGACAGCCGGTGGGTGTTGTGCCCGAGAGACGCCAGCAGCGCGAAGTCGCCGGCGTACCGATGGAAATGGTCGATGCCGTCGCCGGACGACGCTCGCGCCAGCGATGCGGGGTCCTGTTCGAAGTCCCACCAGTCGTTGTTGGTGTTGCCGCCTTCGACCTGGTGGGCCGAGGTGGCCGAGCCCCAGAGGAACCCGTCGGGGAACTGCACTGCCGCCTCCAGGGAGGGGCGCGGCCTCCCGAAGGAGGCCGCGCCCGGTGTCATCGGGTGCTGAAGGTGTAGGTGCCGGACGGCACCCGGTAGACGGCGAAGCCGCCGTCGGTGCCCTGGTACGCCGCGCGCTGCGGGGTGCCGGTGACCCGGCCGCCGAGCGTCGGCACGTGCACGGTGGCGGTGGTGTTCGGCGGGACGGTCACCGTCAGCGTGAGCCGTTTGCCGTCGCGCCGCCACTGCGAGCGGGCGGTGCCCTGCGGAGTGACGTAGTGGCCCTTGACGTACGTCAGGTCACCGACGACCTTGGGCTGGATGACCAGCTCGCGGTAGGCGGTGGCGCCGTCGGCGGCACGGATGCCGGCCAGGCCGGCGTGGAACCACTCCTCGATCTGCGCGAGGATCATGTGGTTCTTGGAGTCGCCGCGGGTCCACCGCTCCCCCATGGTCGTCATGCCGCCCGGGTTCGCGACGGTGGACTCCATGAAATAGCCGTAACTCGGTTGCTCGTCCTCGTGGATCAGCTCCCACAGCACGTCGTCGCGGCCGCCGGCGGACAGCGCCCGCACGATCGGGGCCATGCCGATGGTCCCGCCGCTGAAGTGCGGCCCGTCGCCGTTCGGGTGGAACGCGTAGATCAGCTCCACCAGGGCGTCCAGGACCGCCTGGCGCTCCGAGGCGGGGACCAGACCGGCGTCGAGCGCGAGCGCCTGCGCCGTCTGGGACGCGCCGGTGGCGCCGGCGTTGCCGTCGGCGGTGTAGCGGCGCAGCGTGGTGTTGTAGAACGCGTTGTGGAACGCCGTCTTGATGTCGGCGGCCAGCGCCGTGTACTTGGCGGCGTCCGCCTGATGACCGGTCAGCCGGGCCAGTTCGGCCAGCTCGGTGATCATCACGTAATAGCCCCAGGTGCCGGTGATGCGGCCGGAGACCGGCTCGGCGGAGACCCAGTCGGCCAGCGCCGCGTCGACGATGTTGCCGACCGCCTTCTGCCGCGCGATGTAGTCGGCGAACCGCACCATCGGCTCGTAGTAGCGGGCCGCCGTCTCGACGTCGCCGTAGAGCTGCCGCAGGAACCCGGGGACCAGGATGATCGCGTTACCCCAGTTGATCTCGTCGCCGAAGCGGCCGGTGTAGCCCCAGTCGTAGACCGGGGTCTTCAGGGCGACGTTGCCGGCCATCGGGGTGTCCGCGATCGACTGCCCCTCGACCAGGTGCCGTTCGTGCGTGCGCAGGTAGGCGGCCAGGTCGAAGTTGCGGTGGATCGAGCCCATCGGCATCGTGTAGTCGGCCGGGTAGGACAGCTTCTCCCGGCCCGGGCAGTCGGTGAAGACGCTCATCATGTTCCCGGCGAACGAGTACCAGGCCATCTTGTGCAGCCGGTTGACCCGCGCGTTCGAGGTGGTCACGGCGCCGGCGAGCGGGGTGTCGGCCTGCACCCGCAGCCCGGTGACCGTCTCCTTGGTCGGCACGTAGCCGTCGGGCAGGCCGGTGACCTGCACCCACTGCATGCCGAAGTAGTTGAAGTCCGGCCGCCAGGTCTCCGAGCGCAGCCCGGCGGTGGTGTAGGTGTTGAACAGGTCGACACCCCGGCTGCCGCCTCCGCCCCGCAGCGACGCCTGGTCCACGGTGCCGTCCGCCGCCAGGGACTCGGCCGGTGAGACGCGGATCGTGGTGCCGGCCGGCAGGCCCGTCACCCGCAGTTCGGGCAGGCCGACGATGTTCTGACCGAAGTCGAACACCCAGGTGCCCGGCACCGGGTTGGTGATCGTCACCGGTTCGTACCGGTCGGCGATGGTGATCGGCGGTGCGGTCCGCGCAACGAGCTTGGTGGCCAGGTTCGGCGGCGGCGCGATGCCGGCGGCGATCCACCCGGTGGGGGTGCCGTCGCGCCGCTTCGCGGCGGCCGACAGGTCCGCTCCGGGCCGGTCCCAGCCGGGCTGCTCGCGGCGCGCGTCGAAGTCCGAGCCGGAGTACCAGGCGTCGGTGATCAGCGGGCCGAGCGCGGCGCGCCACTCACGGTCGCTGACGATCACGGTTTCCCGGCCGTCGGCGTACGAGATCTCGAGGCGCGCGATGAAGCGGGGGGTGACGGCTGCCCCGGCGCTGGGGTCGCTGGCGGCGATGTTGTTGCCGGAGCCGGTGACCGTGACACCGGCCGGGTGCGGCTTCGACAGCCCCGGGGTGAAGGTGATGGTGTCGGCGCCGATCGCGGTGATGACCCGGGACTCCAGGTTGTCGCCGCCGGCGCCGGTGTCGACGTTGATCGTGCCGCCGACGTGGTATCCGGTGACGGCGCTCAGCGTGACCGTCGTGGCGCCGGCCTCGGCGTCAGCGGTGAGCGTGCCGCTGCCCTTGAGCTGGCTCTGCCACCACGAGTACGGCGCGGTCCGCCCCACGGCCGGGTTGGTGACGCTGCGCCGTACGTAGGCGGGCCCGTTGCCCAGGCGTACCCCGACGGTGTTGGCGCCCCGGCGCAGCTCACCGGTGATGTCGTAGACCCGGTACTCGCTGGAGAGCTGATAGTTGGAGTATCCGGGCGCGAGCACCTCGTCGGTCAGGCCACGCCCGTTGAGGGTGGCCAGGTGCATGCCGACCCCGGAGAGGTAGAGGCGCGCCCGGGTGACACGGCGGCGCGGGTCGACGCTGAACTGCCGGGCGAAGATCGGCATCGGCTGGGTCTCGGCGCGGCCCGGGTACTCGATCCACCGGGCGGCGCCCCAGTCAGCCTGCTCGAGCAGGCCCATCTCCCAGGCCGACGGTGCGCTCCAGCCGGTGGCGTGCCGGTTCGCGTCCCAGGCGCGGACCTGCCAGCTCACCCGTTGCCGGGAGGTGAGCGGCTTGCCGCCGTAGCGGACGCCGGACTGGACCGCGGAGTCGACCTTGCCGGAGTCCCAGAGCAGCCGGCCCCGCGCGGCGTCGTGGACGCGGATCTGGTAGGCGGTCTGCCGGTCCGCGGCGGTCGCTCGCGTCTCGGCGAACCGCCAGCTCAGCACCGGGTTCGGCGCGTCGAGGCCGAGCGGCCGATCGGGTCGGCCGTCGACCCGCAGCCCGACGACGCGAAGGCCAGGGCCGGTGGCTTCGGCAGGGCTGCCGGTCAGCAAGGTCGCGGAAGGGATGGCAAGGGACAGTCCGAGAGCTGTGCGTCGTTTCACGATCCCGCCTTGTAGTCGGTGTCCATGTCCTTGAGCACCTCGTCAGCCGTGGCCTGCTTGCTGAAGACCTCCTGCAGGCCGCTGAGCATGGTCTGCTGGACCTTCGCGTTGGGCCAGAGCTGGTCCATGAAGGGAACAGTGCGGTTGTCCTTGACGTACGTGGTCAACTCGGTCAGGCCCGGGTCGACGGTGGTGCCGGCGTCCGGCAGGGTCGGCAGGCTGCCCTGCGCCTCGGTGAAGAGCTTCATGCCCGCCGGGGACATCACGTAGTTGACGAACTTGAGGGCGAGTTCCCGGTTCTTGGCCTTGGCGTTGACGCCGTACCCGGCTCCGGCGGCCGCCGGCATGATGAACTCGGCCGGGTTGTCGGTGGCCGGCAGCGCCTTCATCGTGAACGTGCCGTCCGGGTTCTTCTGCTTGAGCAGCCCGACGATCCAGTTGCCCTGGATGATGCCGAGCGTCTTGCCGGTGGCGGCCAGGGTCTGGCTGGCCTCGTAACTGGTGCCGAGCGGGTCCTTCTGGAAGCAGCCGGCCGCGTCCATCTCCTGGTACTTGGCCATCGCGGTGGTCCACGGCGACCCGGCGAAGGTGGCCTGGCCGGCGGCCATCTTGGTGTCGAAGTCCTGGTCCTTGCTGTAGACGGTGGTGGCCGTCAGGGCGTACAGGGCGATCTGCGTGACCCAGTTGTCCTGGATGCCGAGCGCGAACGCCGGGGTGCCCTTGCCGGCGGCAGCCTTGCAGAAGGCGAGCAGCTCGGTCCACGTACCCGGCGCGGTGAGGCCGGCCTTGCTCATCGCCGCGTCGTTGTAGACGGCGCCGATGCCGTTGAGGCCGAACACCGCGTTGTAGGTCTTGCCCTCGTACTGGGCGACCTTCTGGAACGCCTCCGGCAGCCTGCCGGCCCACTCCTGGTCGGACAGGTCGAGCAGGTAGCCGGGCTTGGCGATCACATAGGTGGCGCCGGGGTTGCCGTTGCCCGGCCACACCGTCATCACGTCGGGGGCCGTGCCCGACGACAGCTGGGTCCGGATCTGCTGCTGGTACTGGTCGGCGCCGCTGGTGGTCAGGTTGACGGTGATGCCGGGGTTGGCGGCCTTGAACGCCTCGACGACCTTCTCGATCGAGCCCTGGTCGACCGAGGCGATGGTGAGGGTCTTGTCGTCACCGTCGCCGCCGGAGCCGGAGCCCGAGTTGGTGCCGCTGGAGCAGGCGGCCAGCAGGGTGGCGGCGGTCATGGCGGCGGCGACGGCCGTCAGGTGGCGTGTGCGCATGGTTTCTCCCACGGTGGAGATCGATCAGACGGGGGTGGAGGCGGTGAAGGTGTAGCGGCCGGACGTCAGCCGCAGGGTGAGCCCGGCGGTGGAGGTCCCGGCCCGGAGGACCCCGGGTGTCTCGGCGGCGGGCACGTCGTTCTCGCGCACGCTGCCGGGGTCGGCGGTCGGAATGTGCAGTGCGGCGGCGCAGCCCGGCGGCACCGTGGCGGTCACGGTGATCCGGTCGTCCTCGATCGCCCAGCCGCAGGCGACCAGGCCCCGGGCGGTCTCCTGCTCGGCGCGTGCCCAGGTCAGGCGCCCGCCCGGGGTGGGGCGCAGCAGCAGCTCGGAGTGGGCGACCGAGGAGGCCGTCTGGTCGATGCCCGCGACCCGGCCGTAGAGCCAGTCGCCCACGCTGCCGAGGCTGTAGTGGTTGAACGAGTTCATCGCGGCCGACTGGAAGCCGCCGTGATCGGTCCAGCCGTCCCAGCGCTCCCAGATCGTGGTGGCGCCGTGCCGGATCGAATATCCCCAGGACGGGAACTCGTCCTGGTGCAGCAGCGCGTAGGCCAGATCGGCGCGGCCGTGCTCGGCGAGCACCGGGCACAGCAGCGGCACCCCGACGAACCCGGTGGTCAGCCGGTTGCCGCGGTTCTCGATGTCGGCGGCCAGGTGGCCGACGGCCGGCTCGACGAGGTGCTCCGGGAGAAGATCGAAACCCAGGGCCAAGAGGTACGAGGTCTGCGTCGCGCCCTTGACACTGCCGTCGTCACCGACGAACGCGTCGACGAAGGCCCGCTTGATCGCGGCGTGCAGCGCCGCCCACTCGCCGGACGGCCGGCCCAGCACCTCGGCGGCCGCCGCGACGATCTCCGTGCTGCGCGCGAAGTACGCAGTGGCGAGCACGTCGCGTGGCGTCTCGGCGTCGACCTGCAGCCAGTCGCCGTAGGAGTTGCCGGTGCGGTGCTGCCAGATCAGGTCCGGGTTGTGCCGCCGGATGTGCTGCACCCACGCGGTCATCGCGCCGAAGCAGCGTTCCAGCGTCCGCCGGTCGCCGTAGGTGCGCCACAGCAGCCACGGGATGATGACGCCGCCGTCACCCCAGGCCGGGGCGCCCTCCCGCTCGAACGCGATGATCGGGGCGACGTCGCGGAAGGCGCCGTCGGCGTTCTGGCCCTCGACGACGTCGCGCATCCACCGGGCGAAGAACGCGGCGACGTCGGCGTTGCGGGTGGCGGTCGGCGCGAACACCTGGGCGTCGGCGAGCCAGCCGAGCCGTTCGTCGCGTTGCGGGCAGTCGGTGGGCACCGCGACGAAGTTGCCGCGCTGCCCCCAGCCGATGTTGGCGTGCAGCTGGTTGACCACCGGGTCCGAGCATTCGAAGCTGCCGGTCCACGGGGTGTCGCTGTGCAGGACCCGGGCGGTCACGTCGCCGGGGGTGAGCTCGCCGGGATAGCCGGTGATCTCGGCGTACCGGAAGCCGTGGAAGGTGAACTGCGGCTCGAAGACCTCGGTATCGGCGCCGGCGCTGACGTAGGTGTCGGTGGCGGCGGCCCGGCGCAGGTTGTCGGTGTAGAGCTCGCCGTCGGTCAGCACCTCGGCGTGGCGCAGCACGATCCGCTGCCCGGCCGCGGCGTCGCGGACGCGCAGGCGCACCCGCCCGACGAGGTTCTGCCCGAAGTCGACGACGAACCGGTGCGGTCCGCGCCGGTCCACGGTGACGGCCGGCAGCTCGGCGACCACCCGGATCGGCTCGTCCGGTTCGGCGACCAGCGGGCCGGGCTCGGTGTCGAGCACCGCGACCGGCCGCGGGGGCGAGGCGGTGCGGCGGGCGTCGACGTACTGGCCCATCATCAGGTCCGCGGAGCGGATCGGGCCGTCGCTCTCGGTCCAGTCACCGCCGGTGGCGACGACGCGCCGCGAGCCGTCGGCGAAGTCCAGCACCAGCTGGGCGAGGAAGGCGGGCGCGTCGCCGTAGTGGCGGGCCGGGCGGCGCGGATCGAAGCCGACGTAGCCGCTCCACCAGCCGTCGGCGACGAGCGCCTCGATGGTGTTGTCGCCGGCGCGCACCCGGTCGGTGACGTCGTAGGTCTGGTACTGCAGCCGGTGGTGGTACTCGGTCCAGCCCGGCGCGAGTTCCCGGTCGCCGACGCGGTCGCCGTTGAGACGCGGCTCGTAGACGCCGCGGGCGGTGGCGTAGAGCCGGGCCCGGACCGGGCGCCGCGGCAGCGCGAAGGTGTGCCGCAGCCGCAGCGGCGCCTCCTGCGGCCCGGGTGCGACCAGGTCCTCGTCGGTCGGCGGGTCGACCAGGGGCAGGGCCACCGGGTCCTGGCCGATCCACACCGCTGTCCAGTCGTCGCGGTGCAGCAGGCCGGTCTCGAACCAGCTCTGTGCCCGGCTCTTCTCGCCGGTCTCGTCCCACACCTCGACCCGCCAGTGGTAGCGGGTGGCCGAGCGCAGGGCCGGTCCGTCCCAGGCGATCAGCAGCGTCTCGCCGCTGTCGCGGCGGCCGCTGTCCCACACCAGCCGGCCGGGATCGTCCAGGTCGCCGGCGCGTTCGGCGGCGACGATGCGGTACGCGCTCTGCGCCGCCCCGCGCCGCTCGGAGCGCAGTTTCCACGACAGCCGGGGCCGGGTCTCGCCGAGCCCGAGGGGTTCGGTGCGCTGCTCGGTCTGCAAGCGGTAGGGGTTCATCCCTTGAGCCCTCCGGCGAATCCGTTGATGATGCTGCGCTGCAGGGCCAGGTAGACGGCGAGGACCGGCACGATGCTGATCAGCAGGGCGGCGAAGATGAGGTTCCAGTCGCTGACGAACTGGCCGACGAATCCGGCGACCGCGACCGGCATGGTCTGCTGGTCGCTGCCGGACAGGTAGAGCAGCGGGGTGAAGAAGTCGTTCCAGACGCTGACCGTGTTGAGCACCAGCGCGGTGACCGTGATGGGCTTGAGCATCGGCAGGATGACGTAGCGGAAGGCGGTCAGCGGGCCGCAGCCGTCGATGGTGGCGGCCTCCTCGAAGTCCCGGGGCAGCGCGCGCAGGAAGCCGACGTAGAGGAACGTGGTGAACGGCACCTGCAGGCCGGAGTAGAACAGCACCAGCGACCAGACCGAGCCGAGCAGTCCCAGGTCGCGGATGGTCTGGTAGAGCGGCAGGGCGGCCAGCTGGAACGGCAGGATCAGCCCGAGCATGATCAGCAGGAAGGCGCCGCGGGACCAGTGCGCGGTGGAGCGGGCCAGCGGGTACGCGGCCAGCGAGGACACGGTGAGCACGATCAGCACGCTGACCGCGGTGACCACGACGCTGTTGATCAGGGCGCCGCCGAGGCCGCCCTCCTGCCATGCCTGGGCGAAGTTGGCCAGGGTGGGTGAGGTGGTGGGACTGATCGGCGACGAGGTGTCCGACGGCGCCCGGACCGCCAGGTTGACCAGCACGTAGACCGGGAACGCGAACACCACGGCGATCGCGATCATGACGACTTCCAGGGCCAGGGTGCGGCCGGTGTAGCGGTTCATGACGCCGCCTTCTCGTTGCGGGACAGGACGGCGTACTGGCCGGCGGAGGCGACCGCGACGATGGCGGTCAGCACGACGGCGAGGGCGATGCTGTAGCCGAACTCGCCGAGGGTGAACGCGTCCTTGTAGATCAGGGTGGAGATGGTGTCGGTGGCGTGGCCGGGGCCGCCGCCGGTCAGCGCGTACACCTGGTCGAAGAGTTTGATCCCGCCGATGATCGACAGCATCAGGTTGATCGTGATGGCCGGCGCGAGCAGCGGCCGGACGATCGACCAGAAGCGCCGGACCGGGCCGCTGCCGTCGATGGCGGCGGCCTCGTAGATCTCCCTGGGCACCGATTGCAGCCCGGCCAGGAAGATCACCATCGAGTAGCCGGCGAACTGCCAGACCACGACCAGGACGATCATCCAGAGGGCGAGGTCGGGGTCGCCGAGCCAGTTCTGTCGCCAGGAGTCCAGCCCGACGGCGCTGAGCAGGCTGTTGACCGCGCCGTCCGGGCCGAGCAGGTTGCGCCACAGGTAGGCGGTGACGATCGGGGTGACCACGGCGGGGGCGAACAGCAGCGCACGCAGGAAGTTCCGGCTCTTGATCATCGTGTTGACGCCGAGGGCCAGCAGCAGGCCGATGCCGTTCTGGATGATCGTGATCGCGACCGCGATCAGCAGCGTGTGCCAGATGGCCTGCAGCGCGTCCGGGTCGTCGGCGATGGCGGTGAAGTTGTCCAGGCCGATGAAGGCGAAGGCCGGGTCGAGGCCGTCCCAGTCGGTGAAGGCGTAGTAGACGCCCCGGGCGCTGGGGACCAGCACGACGAAGGCGAACAGCAGCAGCGCGGGGAGCATGAACCACCAGGGCGGCGCGGCGGGCCGCCGGCGGCGGGACCGGACCGCGACCGTGGTGCGGCCGGATAGTCGATCGTGAAGTTCGGTTGTCACGGGGAACCCACCTTGCTGAATCGTTTCATAACCAGGTGGACGGCTGCCGCTTCGACGCCGTGTCGAGGCAGCCACCACGGCGCCGGAGTGATGTGGGTAACGTTTTCCAAATGTTTCGCCGACCTTACGAGCGGGTGCCGAACAGCGTCAAGGGGTCCACCGCCACGAATCTCCGCGCTTCCTCGACAGCGACCGGCCCGGCGGCGGCCGCTTCCGCGACGCCATGTTGATCTCTATGGTGGGTAACGTTTCACTAGCCAGGGAGAGCGCATGCCCCAACACCCGGCAACCGCCCGAAGGGTGACGATCGTGGACGTGGCCCGGCACGCGGGCGTGTCGACGACCGCGGTGTCGAAGGTGCTGCGCAACGCCTACGGCACCAGCCCGCAGATGCGCAGCCGGGTCCGCGCCGCCGTCGACCAGCTCGGCTATCGGCCCTCGGCCGCCGCCCGCGCGCTGCGCGGGCGCACCCACACGCTCGGCGTGATGCTGCCCGACGTCCGGAACCCGTTCTTCGCCGACATCCTCGACGGCGTCGCCGAGCACCTCGACGGCACCGAGTACCAGCTGTTCATGACATCCGGCTGCGACGACGCGGCGAGCGAGGCCCGGGTCACCGAGGCGATGATCGACCGCAGCATGGACGGCCTCATCCTGATCGCGCCCGTCTCCTCCCCCGCCCGTCTCGATCACGTCGCGCAGGCCGTGCCGACCGTGGTGATCGGCCGCCACAGCCGGTCGTCGCGCTACGACACCGTCAACGACGACGACTTCGCCGGCGCCGCACTGGTCGTCGACCACCTCGTCGCACTGGGGCACCGCCGTATCGCCCACATCGAGCACCGGGAGACCGATCCGGTCCGGCTGGCCGAGATGCCCAACGCGCTGCGCGCCGACGGCTACCGGCACGCCATGCGCCGGCACGGCCTCGCCGGCCACATCGACGTCGCCGCCACCACCTATACCCGCGACGGCGGCTACCACGGCGCTCAGCTCCTGCTCGCCCGTCGTACCCCGCCCACCGCGATCTTCGCGGGCGCCGACGTCGCCGCTCTGGGCGTGCTCGACGCCCTCACCGAAGCCGGGCTGTCCGTGCCCGGCGACATCTCCGTGGCCGGATACGACAACATCACCCTGGCCGGCTTCCGGACGATCTCGCTGACGACCGTGGACCAGGACGGGCACCACGTCGGCGTCACCGCCGCCCGGCTGCTGCTCGACCGCATCGCCGCTCCCGGCCGCCCGGCCACGCAGGTCAGGTCGGCCCCCACCCCGGTCCTACGGGGCACGACCGCGCCGCCGCGCTGATCAGTACTCTTTGCTGAACCCCGCCGTAGAGGAGACCAGGTGCACAAGCCCGCGCCCCGACGCGTGACCATCGTCGACGTCGCGCGTCACGCCCAGGTGTCCACCACGGCCGTCTCCAAGGTCCTTCGCAACGCGTACGGCGCCAGCCCGGCCATGCGCGCCAAGGTGCAGCAGGCGATCGCCGAACTCGGCTACCGTCCGTCCGCCGCCGCCCGGGGGCTGCGCGGGCAGACGTACACCATCGGCGTGATGCTGCCGGAGCTGCGCAACCTGTTCTTCGCCGACATCCTCGACGGCATCACCGCCCAGCTCGGCGACAGCGACTACCAGGTCCTGCTGGCGCCCGGCTGCAACGGCGAGAAGGCCGAGGCCAGGGTCATCGAGGCGATGATCGACCGGAGCATGGACGGCCTGGTCCTGATCGCCCCGGTGTCGGCCAAGAGCCGGCTCAACGAGATCGCCCGCGCCGTGCCCACCGTGGTCGTCGGCCGGCACGGCTCCTCCCCCGCCTACGACAGCGTCACCGACGACGACATCCTCGGCGCCGCGCTGGTCGTCGAGCACCTGGCCGAGCTCGGCCACCGCCGCATCGCGCACATCGAACACCACGAGACCGACCGGGTCCGGCTCGCCGAGATGCCCAACGCGCAACGCGCCTACGGCTACCGGGAGGCGATGATCGCCCACGGGCTGGAGTCCGAGATCGACATCGCGTCGACCACCTACACCCAGGCCGGCGGATATCTGGGCGCCAAGCAGCTGCTCGAACGCCCGGTGCGGCCCACCGCGATCTTCGCCGGCGCCGACGTCGTCGCCCTCGGCGCGATGGAGGCGATCGCCGAGGCCGGCCTGTCCGTGCCCGGCGACATCTCGGTCGCCGGATACGACAACAGCGCCCTCGCCGCGTTCGGGCCGATCTCGCTCACCAGCGTCGACCAGGACGGCCGCCAGATGGGCGCCAACGCCGCCCGGCTGCTCGTCGAGCGCATCGGCCAGCGCGACCGCCGCACCGCCCAGGTGAAGCTGTCCCCCACCCTCGTCGTTCGGCGCACCACCGCGGCCATCGAAACAGCCGGCTGACCTCGGCGACCCGGCCGCCCTCCGCGGCTACCGGTCGCGGGTGTCGCCGCTCGGATCGGCGACAGCCGCGAGCAGATCGCGCAACTGACGGCGGTCCGCCTCCGGCACGTTGAACAGCGCGGCGGCCCGGAGGTGCGCCGCGCTGCCCAGCAGATCGCGGCGGCGCTGCCCCTCCTCGGTCAGGACGAGATGCTTGACCCGCCGGTCGGCCGGGTCGGTGCGGCGGGTGACCAGGCCACGGCGCTCCAGCCCGTCGACGATCCCGGTCACGTTGGAGGCGTCGCAGGCGAGCACATCGGCGAGGTCGCGCATCGGGGCCGGGCCGCGCAGGTTGACCAGGGCGAGGGCCTGGGCGGGCGGCAGGTCCAGCTCGGCCGCGATCGCGTTGAAGCCCTGCCGGAGCCGGCCCGCGACCTGGAAGACCAGATCGGCCAGCTCGGTGACCACCTGGTCCTGCGCACTCATGGCGCCAATGATACGGGTTCTCGATAGTTGAGTTTCCCAAGTATCTGCTACGCTGCCGGAAAGGTTGACTTCCTCAACTATTGACTTCCTCAAGGAGGTGCTCCATGACGATGTCCACCGATGTGGCGCCGAGCCGGCCGACGGCACGGTTCGCCAGAGCCGGGAGCCGCATGCTCGTGGTCGCCGGCGCGGTGCTCGCGACCGTCCTGGTCTGGGTGATCGGCGAGCCACTGCTCGGCCACGACCTGGTGGTGGTCTCCCCCGGGCAACCCGCCATGGACCTGGGGGCGGCCGAGATCACCTTCGTGGCGCTGGCCTCCAGCCTGCTCGGCTGGGCGGCCCTCGCCGTCCTGGAGCGGATCACCGCCCGCGCCCTCGCCATCTGGACGATCGCGGCACTGGTGGTCCTGGCGGTGTCGTTCGTGCCCTTCGCCGGTGTGCAGACGTCCGGCGGCAGCAAGGTGGTGCTGGCCCTCACGCACGTCGCGGTCGCGGCCGTGCTGATCCCGGGCCTTCGGCGCACGAGCCCCCGCCGCACGCCGAGCCCGTCGGCCGGCTGACGGCGCCCCCAGCTACGAGCGAGGTGGCGGCCGGCAGGTCGTAACGATGCCGAACTCGCCGGCCCCGCCGCCGTTCGACCGCAACGCAGCGCCGGCCTCCAGCTCGGTGGACGACGTCGTACACCAGCTTCGTGATGCCGTTGGCATACGTCTGCGACTCGACGACCGTCAGCATCTGCTTCGCCCTGTCGGTGTCGCTGAACATTCGCTTGCCGGCGCCGAGCAGCACCGGGAAGACCAGCAGGTGGTAGCGGTCGATCAGGCTGGCGTCGGACAGGGTACGGGCCAGCGTGGCGCTGCCGTGGACGACGATCGGGCCGCCGTCGGTCTCCTTGAGCCTCGCAACGTAGTCCAGTGAGCGCAGGATGGTGATCTCGCCCCAGTTATCGACGAGGTCGCCCTCGTCGAGGGTGGTCGAGACGACGTACTTCGGCAGGTCCTTGACCGAGGCGAAGTCCTCCATGTCCGGCCACAGCGGCGAGAACGCCTGGTAGCTGGTCCGGCCGAACATCAACGCGGCGGCCTCCTCGGCCTCCCGGCCCTTGATCTCGTACGCCTCCGGCCGGAACTCCAGGTCCTTGAAGACCCAACCGCCGCTGCGGTGATTCTCCGACGGGGCGCCGCCCCCGGGCGAGTCGACGACACCGTCGAGCGAGACGAAGGCGGTGTAGATCAGCGTACGCATGGGCCTGGTCCTTTCGGTGATCCGTGGTGGATGTCCTCAGTCTGGTGTGGCCTCCCGCCGCCACCCACGATTAGGCTCAGCCCCGCCACCTGCACGGACCCTGGATCGACCGGTTCGGCGCCCGCGCGGCCCGACTCCGCGAGCGCGACCTCGACCTGCTGCGGGCCCTGGTCCGTCCCGAGGGCTACATCCCCGACTTCCTGATGCTGCCGCCAGGCCGCCGGACCGCCACCTTCGCCGGCTCCCTCACGGAGCTCACCCGCACCGATCCGGAAACGGTGGCCCGGGAACTCGCCCACCTGGCAACCCACCGGCTCGCCCAGCGGGGACCCGGCCGGGAGCAGCGGCGAGCCCTGCTCCAGGCACTGGTCGACCGGCCGGACGCCGGGCTCGGGCCGGTCACCGAGGCCCTCGACGCCTACCACCGGGTCGCGATCGCGCCCGACTGGCCGCGGATCGACGCGCTGCTCAACGACGACATCGCCCACCGGCTCGAAACCCTCGCCGACGGCGGCGCCGACCGGATGATGAACGACCTGCACCCGTCGGTCACCTTCGCCGACCAGACCCTGCGGATCGTCAAGTACTACGAGGGCCACGCCGATTGCGGCGGGCGCGGGCTGATGCTCGTACCCTGTGCCTTCGCCTGGCCGGACGTGCTGGTGCGAACCGCGCAGCCGGAGCCGGCCAGCGTCTCCTACTCCCCGCGCGGGCTGGGCCGGCTCTGGGAGGGGACACCGGCGAGCACCGGCGGGTCGGCGCTCGCCGGTGTCCTCGGGTCCACCCGGGCCGCGCTGATGGCCCAGCTCGACCTGCCGATGTCCACGAGCCAGGCCGCCACCCAGATGGCGCTGTCCGCGCCGACGCTCAGCGTGCACCTGCAGGCCCTGCGCGCCGCCGGACTGCTCACCTCCCGCCGGGCGGGCCGGCAGGTGCTCTACTCACGGACCGATCTGGGCGACCGGCTGCTCACCGCGGCCGCCTCCGGACCGTGACGGCCGCTGATCAGGGGTTCTCACGGTGCGCCGCCGGCGCCGGTCAGAACCGTGCGCAGCAGGCCGGCCAGGTACGCCTCCTCGAGCACGCCGACGCCGAGCCGGTTGTTGGTCATGTGCAGGTAGGAGTGCAGGAGCCGCTCCGGCAGCGCGCCGGCGGGCGCGCCCGGTGGGGGTTCCAGCTCGCCGGCGGCGGTCAGCGCGGCAACCTGCTGCCGCAGCAGCCGGCAGTGCGTCAGCCATCCGCCCGGCGCCGGCTGATCCGGTCCGGCGGCCCGCAGCGTCGCCCGGATCTGCTCGGCCCGGCGGCGCAGCGGACCGGCGTGGGTCAGCGAGGCGGCCCCGGACATCCGGCTCAGGTCGGCGCCGGCGGGCCCGTAGGCGTTCGCCCAGAAGTCCCGGTACCCGTCCAGGAAGGCGGCGGCCCGGGCGTCGTCGCCGAGGAACGTGAGACACAGAATGAGCCCGAGCTGCGCGGACAGCCCGAGGCGGGCGCGGCGCTGCGGGCTGCGGTCGGCGAGCAGCCGCAGGACGAGGTCGCTGGACACCTCGAAATGCCACTCGGCCAGCTCGATCCCGGCCGGCCCGCCGTAGCGCTCATACTCCGGGGCGTACTCCTCGCGCCGCACGGTGTTGTTGTGCCGCACCGGCATGTGACCGTCCCGGCCGTACCGCCGGTCCCAGGACGCCTGGCCGTACTCGGCGAGGAACATCGAACGGTAGGTGTCCTGCCGCGGCAGGACCGGATCAGCGGACGGGTGCCGGGCCAGGTAGGCCGCGATCCGCGTCTCCACCTCGGCCGCCAGGTCGTCGGCGGCCACGCCGGCCGCGGGCCGCAGGCGCAGCCGTACGTGCGGCCCCTCCAGCCAGTAGCGGATGAAGAAGTACCGCTCGATCAGCCGGCGCTCGCGCAGGGACCGGATCAGTGGTGCGACACCGTCGACCAGGAGCCGGTCCTCGTCCGCGGCGTAGAAGGCGTGCAGGCTCAGCCAGTCCGTGCGTTCAGCGGAGGTGGTGGACGAAATCGGCGCCGCCATCCCGCTCACCTCCGATCAGCAGGCAGAGCACCGAGCGTTCGTCGGTGCCGGGAAAACCGAGCACGTCGTCGACGGCCGGGTGGTCCAGGTTCAGCACGGCGCCGCAGCCGACGCCGATCGCGGCCGCGGCCAGACAGCCGGCTTGCGCGACGGTGCCGACCTCGGCGTTGAGCAGCCGATACCCGCGCGGGCCGTAGGCGCGCAGCATGGCGTCCGGCCGCCCGGAGATGACCAGCACCGCCGCGGTCGCGCCCAGGTCGTAGTTGGTCAGGTCGGCGCCGACGGCGGCGAGCACGCCGGCCCAGTCCCGGCCGGGGCCGGCCGGGTGCAGCGTCGCGGTCGACGGCTCGTACCGGTAGCCGCCGGCGGGCAGGCCCGCGACGTGATTGGCCAGCACCGACAGGCGGGTCCATCCGGTACGCGCGCGATCGGGCACCGTGTCGCCGCGGTACCCACCGGCTCTGGTGGTCAGCCGCAGCAGCGCGCCGAGCTGATCCGTCCCGAGGGCCGTCCCGGCGAACTGCCCGAAGCTGGAGCGCCGCCGGGGCAGGAGCTCACCGACCGGCTCGGCGGGCCACGGGCCGGCCGGCTCGGACAGGGCGATTCCCGCGCCCACGGCCGCGGTGACCGTCGCCGGTGGTTCCCCGGCCGGGTCGGGTGCTGGCAGGGCGCCGAGCATCGTGGCGCGGTGCACCTGGGCGGCCCAGGCGAACCGCAGCACTGTCCGGGAGCGTTCATCGGCCGGGGGCCGGGTGACCGGCGGCGGGTCGCCGGGCGCGAAGGACGGCGGCGTGGGCCGCCACGGCAGGGGCACGACCGCCAGGACGCCCTCGTCGGCCGGGTCGGCGCCCAGCACGTTTTCGATCATCCTGTCGTCGAACCACAGCAGCCGGCGTACCGGCAGATCGAGCGCGGCGCCCAGCTGGTCGAGAGTGCCCAGCAGCGCGCCGGCGTCAAGGGTGCCGAGGTGGTAGCCGAGGCTGGCGTACTTGAACGCGTTGCGCCAGAACCGGTGCGAGATCAGCAGGAAGTGGCTGGTGGCGGCGCTGCCGGGATCCCGGAGGGCCGCGCGGATCCGGTCGGTGGGATCGGCCGCCGACAGCCGTTCCAGGCCGTGGTGCGCGGGGGCGTAGTGGTAGACGCCGGGCGGGACCGGGCCGTCCTTGCCGGCCGCCCAGTAGATCTCCAGCGGGTAGAGGCCACCGCCGCTGATCGCGCCGCGGCGCCAGTCGGCGGTCGGGTACTCGTCGAGTGCGCCCGAACGGATCGAGTCGATGCGCAGCCGCCGCGAGAGCAGACCGTAGGACAGGCGCAGGAGCCAGCTCAGCACCGGCAGCGTGCAGCGCCCCTGTTCGGCGCCGGGGCCGGCGCCGAACGGCCGCTGCCCGCCCGGCGCGTGCTCCGGCAGCGGCAGGAACGGGGCTTGCGGGTACGGCGTGTACGTGGCGGGCCGGTCCGTCCAGTCGGGGCGGAAGCCGGGGGGCTCCGGCCGGCTGCGGACCAGGCGGTGCATGGCGGCCGCGTACCCGGCGACCAGGGCGTGCGGACCGTCGGCCGGTGCCGGGGGCAGGTCGGCGACCAGCCGGATCGTCGTGACCGCCGGGGCGGCGAGCGCGGGCGCCGGGTCCGCCGCTGCCCCGGCGCGGCACACCGGGCACCCGTCGGCCGCAGGGATCCGCAGCGTCCGCAGGGTACGCAGCTGTTGCGCCACGGCGGGCCGTTCCGGATCCGCCGGCAGGATCCCGGTGAGCAGCCGGAACGCGTCGTAGGCGAGCGCGCCGCCGAGCATCCGGGCCACGGTGGCGGTCAGCGCCCCGGCCGCGTCCGCGGGCCGTGCCGGATCGAGGCCGAGCCGCGCCACCGCGCACCACCAGCAGCCGGCCGGGCCCGGGCGGGTCACCGGCCCGAGGACCGCCCAGCCGTCGACCACGGCCGCGGTCAGCAGCGGCGGCCCACCCGAACGGGCCGCACGGACCAGCGCGGTGATCTCCGCGGGATCGGCCCGGCCGGCGCAGTACAGCACCGCGTCAGGGCCGGGCCGCCGGGCCCCGCCGGGCGGGGACGCCTCCGGGTGGCCGGCGCCGTTGGCTGCCAGGACCGCCCGCGCGGCCTGCCCGATCGGCCCGTCGCCGCTCACCAGGATCCGGGCCCGGCGCCATGCCGGGAACGCCGGAGCGCCGCCGAGATGAGCCAGGTACTCCTGCTGGGACCGGAAATCCGGGCCGGCCGGCGGGCCCGTGTCGATGACCGCGCCGCCGGCGATCAGCGCGTGGATCAGGGCGGCGACCGCCGCCCGTTGCCCGTCGCGGACCCCGGCGCAGATGTCGCCCAGCGAATGCTCGCCGGTGAGGTACGGCCGCAGCCGGCTCAGCAGCCGGTACGCGTCCGGCCCGGCCAGCCGAAGGGTGTCACCGCCGGTACGGACCAGCACCGCGCCGGGCAGCCGGTGCAGCACCGTGTCGCGCCGCATCCGCGGCCGGATCGAGGCGTCCCCGGGTGGCATCACGCCTCCCGTCGCGAGGGTCAGGGGAAGGGGTGCGGGTGCAACGGCAGGTCGGCGTACGCGCGGACCGGCCCGCGACCGAGCCGGTGCGGCACCTCCAGCAGGCGCGGCAGGCCGAGCGTGCGGTGATGCACGTGGCCGAAGGTCATCGGCAGCGTGCCCGGCACGATCACCTTGGCGGCGTGCAGGCCGAGCCGGTGCCGCAGCCCCGGATCGGTCTGGTCGACCACGATCGTCTCCAGGCCGAGCGCGCCGAGCCGGTTCACCAGCGCGGTCAGCAGGGTGGTGAGGTCGGTGACGGGTGGCGGCCGCCCCGGCCACAGGCGGCGCCAGGCGGCCGGGGCGGAACCCTCGAGCAGGAACGCGTACCGGGGCCGGGCCTCCGCCATGGTGTACAGCCGGACGTGGTCCTCCAGGTCGCGGACCTCGGTGGGATCGGCCAGCATGCGCAGCGCGCGGGCGCGGTCGAGGACCGTCTCCTCGTGCCGCTGCACCGCACCGGCGAACAGGCCGACCGCCGCCTCGACCGCCGCGGAGCGGACCGCGATCCGCGGGTCCGGGTGCGCGGCCGCGGCGAAGTAGGCGCTCGGCGCCGCCGGGTCCGGCTCGCGCCGCAGCGCGAGCGAGAGCACCACCGGTACGCCCAGGTCGTTGGTGGCGTCGAACAGCAGCAGGTCGTAGCCGGCCTGGCCGAGGTGGTCGCGCAGGTGCCCGGTGAGGGTGTCGCCGCCGGGGATCGCGACCCGGCGCAGCGGGGTCTCGGCGTACCAGGCCATCAGGAAGGCGTCGCGTTCGACGACCTCGAACAGCCCGTAGAGGACGGCCTCCTCGACGCTGTTGCCCAGGCCGCAGCCGTTCGAGCACTCGTAGAGGAAGTGCGGCGCGTCCGCGGTGGCCTCGACGCCGTAGTAGGCGACGTGCTCCGGCACCGCCACCGCCCGCTGCCGGGTGAGCGACCACCCGTGCACCCAGCGGGTCCGCAGGTCCGGCCGGTACGGGGTGAGCCGGGACGCCGGATGCCCGGCGTACCGCGGATCCTGCAGCCCCAGGGTGGCCGGATCCACCGCCCGGTCCGCGCCGAGCTCGGCGAACGACGCCCGCAGGACGGTGCGGCGCCGGTGCGGCCGCATCCCGAGTTGCCGCTCGACGGCCTCGAACAGCGCCGTACGCCGGGCCTCCTGCACGGTCTCGCCCCGGCCGTAGCCGTGATCGAGGATTCCGCCGGCCCCGATGAGCGCGGACGCCAGCGGCAGCGGCAGCCCGTCGGCGTGCCGCAGCCGGACGACCGGGCCGAGCGCTCCGTCGAGCAGCGCCGCGGCGAGCCGGTCCCCCGCGGTGGCCGGGTTGTCCTGCCGCCACTGCCCCGGTCCCGGCACCGGCCGCGGAGCCGGGGTGATCCTGGCCTGGGCGGGTCCGTCCGTGCCCATCCGCCCGCAGTCCGGGCAGTCCGGGACGGTGACGTAGCGATTCGCCGCGACGGTGCCACCGGCCGCGTCGATGCTCCACACGGTCCGCGCGGCCGTCTGCGGGTCGTCCACCGCCGCCGCGGCCAGAGCTGCCACCACCGGCCGGAACGCCGGCGGGAGCGGCCCGCCGAACGTCGTGGCGGCCGGGTCGCCGGGCAGGGCCAGCTGCCGCAGCCGGGCCCGTTCGGCGCAGTTCGCGCAGCCCGCCCCGGCACCGCCGATCAGCGGGCCGACCAGGAGAAGTGCGCCGTCCTGGCGTACCGGCAGGATCTCGCGCCGTTCGGTGATCGCCCGGCGGCCGAGTTCGGCGAGCGAGTCCGCGGTCCAGTCGGCGAGCGCGACCACCTCGACGCGGCCGGTCCGCTCCCCTGCCGCGATCATGGCGTTTCCTGGACGGCGAAGCCGGCGGTGGACAACGCCGTCCGAAGGTCCCCGGCTGGGGTTCGGGCCGGTCGCGGCCACTGTGCGGGCGGGACGATGCGGCGCAGTGCGTCCTGCAGGACGGCCTCCCCTGCTGATCCCGGTGCTGCGCCGGCCTGCGTGTCCGGGTCGTCGCCGGCACCGGCCGGCTGAGCTTGACGGACGGCGACGGCCCGCTGCGCGGCCACCGCCATCGCGGTTCCCGCGGTGCTCTCCACCGCCCAGCCCAGCTCGCGTCCGTACGCCTCGATCCGGGCCACGAAGACGCCGCCGGCTACCCGGGCCACGACGCCGCCGGCCGCCATCCCGTAGCCGGCAGAGAGCGCCGACCACCAACGCCGGGCGGCCGGGTCGTCACGCCAGCCAGGGTCGCCGCCGCCGGCGAACGCCGACCACCAGCGCCGGGCGGCCGGGTCGTCACGCCAGCCAGGCTCGCCGGCGGTGACCGCGGCGCGGCCGGCCACCCGGTACGCGACCCGCCGCAGCAGCATCCCGGCGGCGTGCTGGTCGCTGAGGCCGACGGCCAGCCGTCCCGCGCCGTGCGGATCGAGCGCCCGCCCCGCGCAGCGCAGCACCGCGTCGACCCGGGCCGCGCCGGTCGTGGCGCCGGTGCCCACCGAGATCCGGCCGTCGCGGTCGCAGACCGCCAGGGCGGCCGGGATCTGCGGCAGATCCTCGTACCGTGCCGCGGGCAGGACACCGAGGTCGCCGTCGCACAGCGCGCTGATCCGCCGCAGCGTCTGCTCGGCGCCGTTGTCGCCCGCCGGGATGCCGGCGTGCGGCGGTCCGTCCAGCAGCCACGGCTGGAATCCGGCCGCGAGCGGTGCGGCCCGCACGACCAGGACCGTCGGCCATCCGTCGGCCGGCGCGCCCGGATCGGGCAGGCCCGCCACCGCACGGATCAGGCGCTCGGCCGCCATGCTGCCCAGCACTGCCGCGAACGGTCCGGCGGCCGGTGTCGCCGGCGCCGC
>NZ_JBEZZB010000077.1:0-46883 GCF_040638955.1 Actinoplanes sp. NPDC024001 | reverse complement strand
GCGGAGCCGCGACAGGGCCGCGGCGACGGACTCGGCCATGCCGGCGACAGCCGGCCGGTGCCGGGTCGCGATCTCGAACGGCGTGCCGGCCGGCTGGTGAAAGCCCGGCCGGGGCGCCCGCAGCACGCTCGCCGCAGCCGGGTCGTAGTCGTGCCGGACCTGATCGATCGGCGCCGGACGGCCGAACAGCCAGCCCTGACCCCAGCGGGCCCCGAGCCCGCGGGCGGTCACCAGATCCGCCTCGGTCTCGATGCCCTCGGCGATCACCACCGCGCCGGTGCGCTCCGCCTCGGCCCGCACGACCGCGCAGACCGTCCGGGTGTGCTCGGCCTCCGGGTTGCGGACCAAGCTCATGTCCAGCTTGATCACCTCGGGTTCGAGAATCGGCAGGAACGCCAGCGACATCGGGTCGACGCCGACGTCGTCGAGGGCGATCCCGTTGCCGCCCAGCTGGATGTGCCCGGCCAGCCGCAGCAGGCTGCCCGGCACGGCCGGCAGAGCCCGCTCGGTGTACTCCAGGATCGTCCGGAACGACGGCCGCTGGGCGAACAGCTCCATGATCCGCGGCGACAGCGGCTGGTTCATCACCGCGGGCTCGCCGTTGGCGAACAGCACCGGCGGCGCGATCCGCGCCGCCAGCGCGCCCTCCAGGGCGCGTTCGAAGCAGAGCATGTCGAGCTCGCCGAGCCGGCCCGCGGCGCGGGCGGCGGCGAACAGCCGGTCCGGGAATTCCAGGCCGGTTCCGGCCGGTCCGCGCGCGAGCGCTTCCAACCCCGTCACGGTACGGGTGGACAGGTCGACGATCGGCTGGAACTGCGACCGTACGAGCCGCCCGCTCAGGACCGCGTCGAGCGTGACGTCAGCGACGGGTGCCGCCGGCGCCTCCGGGTGGACGAGGTGCATCAGCCTGACTCCTCAGCGTGGCGGACTTCCCCCGTTCTATCGACGGCGGCCTCGCCGATCTGAGGCCGCCGTCGGATGTGCCGGTCAGCGCAGCCCGGCCTCGATCGCGTCGATGATCCGCGGGCGCAGCTCGGCGGCGTCGATCACCGCGTCGACCGAGCCGACCCGCACGGCCCGCTGGATGCTGTGCACCCGGTCGAACTCGGCGGCCACCTCGTTGAGCTTCTCGGCGCGGATCGAGGTGCGCAGGCCGTCGAGCTCGGCGAGCAGCGTGCTGCGGTCCGGGCCGGTGCAGGCGGCCGCACGGGCCTCCAGCTCCCGGACCCGCGGGTCGGCGGCGGTCCGCGCGTTCACGTCGCCGGCGAAGACCACCGCAGCCGCGGGGGCGCCGCCGAGCACCGAGGCGAACGAGCCGTCGACCGCGAGCACGGTCATGTTCGGGTTGAGCGCCTTGGAGAACACCACGAACGCCCCGCCGTGATAGCGGGAGATCACGCAGAAGACGATCGGGCCGCGGAAGTTGACGATGGCCCGGCCGATCTCGGCGCCGTACTCCAGCTGCAGTTTGCGCATCGACTCGGGCGAGCCGTCGAAGCCGGACAGGTTCGCCAGCACCACCAGCGGCCGGTTGCCGGAGGCCGCGTTGATCGCCCGCGCCACCTTCTTCGACGAGCGCGGGAACAGGGTGCCGGCGGTGTAGGTGTCCGGGCCGTCGGTGGGCGGGAAGCCACCGCGCTGCACCGAGCGGGACTCGATGCCGACCAGGCACACCGGGATGCCGCCGAGGTGCACGTCCTGCACGACCGCGGTCTCCGCGTCGGCCATGCCGGCCCAGCGCTCCAGCACCGGGTGGTCCTGGTCGGTGAGGGCGCGCATCACCGTACGGATGTCGAACGGCTTCTTGCGGTCCGGGTTCGCGGTGACCGAGAAGATCTCCCCGACCGTGGTGAAGTCGCTGCCGGCCGCGGTGTGCGGGAAGTCGCGCACGTCCCGGTCGGCCGGGTCGCTGGTGGTGACCCGCCGCGGTCCGCTCTCGCCGGCCGCCACGTAGGTGTGCTCGTAGTGCGACATGAGCACGTCGACCGCCGCGGCCAGGTCCGGCGCCCAGTACTGGGCCTGCCCGTTGGGTCCCATCACCCGGTCGTAGCCGCCGATGCCGAAGTTGTCCTCGGCCGACACGCCGCCGGAGAAGTCCAGCGACTGCTTGCCGGTCAGCACCATCGCCGAGTCCGGTGTCATCACCAGGATGCCCTTGGTGTGCATGAGCATCGTCGCCTCGGCGTTCCAGTACGGCTGGGCGCCCACGTTGATCCCCGCGACCACGATGTTGATCTCGCCGCCGTCCTGGGTGAACTCGACGATCCGCTTCAGCGCGGCCGCCACCCAGTCCATGTTCTCGGTGCCGGACTCCATCGAGATCCGGGCGCCCGAGGAGAGCGCGAACCACTCCAGCGGCACCCGCATCCGCTCGGCCAGGTCCAGGGCGGCGATCACCCGGCGGCACTCCGGCTCGGAGAGCGCACCCAGCGACTTGGTCGGGTCGCCGAGCAGCAGCACCCGGGTGACGCCTTCGGGGTGCCGCTCGGTCGGGGTGCGCACCACGCCGGCGACCAGCGCGGCGGTGTTGCGGCCCTTGGGCCGGTCCACCGGCACCAGGACGTGGTTCTCGTCGAGGTCGTGCTCGGCGAAGTCACCGAGCAGGCCGGTCAGCTCGTACGGGTAGACCGTGTTGCGGGCCGCCGCACGCTGCACCTTCTGCTGGTAGTCGTCGAGCGGCTCCACCGGCTCGGTCGGCGGCTCGCCCAGCGTCAGTTCCGGCCGGCCGGTCGCGTCGAAGGTGATCCGCATGCCGAGCTTGGTCAGCTCCCCGGTCTGCGGGTCCCGCTGCCGGGCGATGAACAGGATCTCCTGCAGGCCGGCGCCGGCCGTGGTCGGCTGCACCCGCCGGGCCAGCATCTCCAGCTCGGCCGGGGTGAGGTTGCTGGCCGGCCAGACGTAGACCACGATCCGGTTGCTCTTGAACCGTTCCTTCGGCGAGCGCCGCGACTGGGCCCGGCGGATCGAGTCGAGGCAGGTCGCCACCACGTCCTCGGCGGTGGGCAGGGCCACCAGGCGCCCGTCGTGCTCACGCAGCTCGGTCAGGTCCCGCACCTGGGCGAACGCGACCAGCCGCTGGTCCGACGGGTTCTCCCGGGCCACGCACTGGAACAGGTGCACGTCCTCGTCCGACGACGGCAGCCGGGTCAGGTCGAACTTGCTGAGCCGTTCCAGCTGCATGCGGTGCGCGATGTACGGGTGCAGGCCCCGGATCAGCCGTTCCTCGGTCATCCCGGTGATCGACGGCCGGAAGGTGAAGTGGTGGTGCGCCACCGCGCCACCACGCCCGGCGACGGCGAACGTCACCCGCAGCACCTGCGCCGGCAGTGACTCGGCGTTGACCACCTCATGCAGCGCCGCGGCCATCGCGTCGAGCTCCTCGGGCTGGTTCTCCCAGGCCAGGTAGATGTCGGCGTCGACCGCCGCGCCGCTGCGCGCCAGCTTCCCGAGATCACGCAGGGTGCTGCCGAGCGCCTCGAAACGCACCGCGGCGGAGACGAGCCGCGAGCCGGCCCGCTCGGCGACCACGAAGGAGGACTCGGTGTGGACGCCGGTCAGGTCCTTGTTGCCGTAGTAGCGGCGGGTCAGCACTTCGAGCATGACCGAGTTGTCCAGGTCGGCGCGGGCCAGCCGCTGGCCGAGGACCCGCAGCAGCGGCTCGGTGCTGCGGACCATCTCGGCGATCCGCTCGGCGCGGTCCGCCGAGTCCGGGTGCTCGTCCAGGTGGCGCAGGTGGGTACGGACGGTGTTGTAGACCCGGGCCCGGTTGCGCAGCAGCAGCGGCTGGGCGAACCAGGCGAACACCACGCCGCGGGCCAGGTCGGCCAGCGCCGGGAAACGCACCTGGGTGGCGGCGATCAGCCGTTCCAGGGCCAGGCCGACCGGCTCGCGCAACGCCTCGTCCGGCGGCGACTCGCGCAGCCAGACCCCGAGCAGCGCGCCGATCACCTTGGCGTCGGCGGACGCCCGCTGCAGTGCCAGGAAGACGCGGAACACCGCGGACTCCAGCTGCGGGGTGCGGTCCAGCTCGGTGACCCCGTAGTGGCCGAACGCCTTGGCCAGCCGGGTCCGGAACGCCTCCGGCAGCCCGGCCCGCTCGACGTCGAGGCTCTGCAGGTAGGTGTGGAAGTGCTCGCGGGCGCTGTGCACCCGGCTGTCGCCCTCGCCGTCCTCGCCGCCGGCCGGCCGGTTGCGGCTCAGTTCGGCCAGGTCGGCGAAGAGCTCGATCAGCGCCAGCTCCTCGGCCAGCGGACGGCGGCCGTCCTCGGCCGCGGTGCGGCGCGCCGCCAGGTAGTCGTCGAGCACCCGGCGGCTGTCGTGCGGGTCGACGTCGAAGCCGAGCAGCAGGCTGCGCAGATCCTCCTGGCCGCGGGTGGTGCGCTCGCGCGCGGTGGCCTCGCCGGCGACCGCGGGCAGGTCCAGCTCGGCCGTGCCGGCCTCGGCGGCCTGCTCGGCGTCGGCGCCGGCGAGCGGTTCCAGGCGCAGCAGCGGCGCGCCGGCGTCGACCTTGCTGCCGACGGCGACCACCAGCTCCTTGAGCCGGGCCTTGAACGGCGCCCGCAGCACCGCCTCCATCTTCATGGCTTCGAGTACGAGCACCGGCGCGCCGGCCTCCACCTCGGCGCCGATCTCCAGCGGCGTCGCCACCACCAGCGCGGGCATCGGCGAGCGCAGCACGCCGCCCTCGTCCCGGCTGATCCGGTGCGTCACCCCGTCGACCTCGACCAGGTGGATCGACTTGTGCGTGCCGGTGAGCAGCCGGTAGCGGGTGCCGTTGACCAGGATCTGCCCGGTGTGCTCGTCGAAGCGGTCCAGCACCACGTCGGCGACCCGGCTCTCGTCACCGGCCTCGATGCCGACCCGGAAGCGCTGCGGGCCGACCCGGGCGACCCGCACCCGGTAGGTGACGCCGCGCAGCTTCAGGTCCAGCGGGCGGCCGCTCTCGTGCTGCACCTGCGGGCGCCCACCGAACGCGGTCGACAGCAGGCGCTGCTGCTCGGCCTGCTCCTCCTCCTGGTACACCTCGATGGCGGCCGCGGTCAGCGCCACCGCCGAGTGCCGGTGCGAGACCAGCCGGCCCGCGCCGCGGACCCGGTCGATCCAGCCGGTGTCGGCGCTCGCGTCGATCACCTCCGGCTGGTGCAGCAGATCCAGCACGAAGCTCTTGTTGGTGGCGCCGCCCTCGATCACCACGGTGGTCTCGGCCATCGCCCGGCGCAGGCGGCCGAGCGCCTCGTCCCGGTCCCGGCCGTACGCGATGATCTTGGCAATCATCGAGTCGAAGTCGGCGGCGATGGTGTCGCCCTCGCTGACCCCGGTGTCGACCCGGATGCCCGGGCCGGCCGGCAGGACCAGCCGGGCGATCCGGCCCGGCGCCGGCGCGAAGTCGCGGTCCGGGTCCTCGGCGTTGAGCCGGGCCTCGATCGCGTGCCCGCGCTCGGCCGGCGGCTCACCCTCCAGCTTGCGGCCGGAGGCCACCCACATCTGGGCCTTGACCAGGTCGAACCCGGTGGTGGCCTCGGTGATCGGGTGCTCCACCTGCAGGCGGGTGTTGACCTCGAGGAAGGCGAGCAGGTCCTCACCGGGGTGGTAGAGGAACTCCACGGTCGCGGCACCGCGGTAGCCGACCGCGACGGCGAGCCGCTCGGCGGACGCCTTCAGCTCGGCGGCCCGCTCGGGCTTGAGCACCGGGGACGCCGACTCCTCGATGACCTTCTGGTTGCGCCGCTGCACCGAGCAGTCGCGCACGCCGAGCGCCCACGCGGTGCCCTGGCCGTCAGCGATCACCTGGACCTCGACGTGCCGGGCGCCGGTGACCAGGCGCTCCAGGAACACGACGCCGCTGCCGAAGGCCCGGGCCGCCTCCTGGCTGGTGCGCTCGTAGACGTCGGCGAGTTCGTCGGCGCTGCGGACCACCCGGATGCCGCGCCCGCCGCCGCCAGCGGTCGCCTTGAGCATCAGCGGGTAGCCGATCTCCGCGGCGGCCGCGGTGGCGGCTTCCAGGGTGGCGACCTCGCCGCGGCTCCACGGTGCGACCGGGACCCCGACCTCCTCGGCGATCAGCTTCGAGCCGATCTTGTCGCCGAGCTTGCGCATCGCGTCCGGGCTGGGCCCGATGAAGGTCACCCCGACCTTCTCGCAGAGTTCGGCGAAGGCCGGGTCCTCCGCCACGAAACCCCAGCCCACCCACGCCGCGTCGGCGCCGGTCTCGACCAGGGCGCGCTCCAGCACCTTCAGGTCGAGGTACGGCCGGGCGGCCGCCGGGCCCAGGTCATAGGCGACGTCGGCCTCCCGCACGAACGTGGCGTGCCGGTCGACGTCGGTGTAGAGAGCGACAGTCTCGATCGGCGTCCCGGTCTCTGCGGCCAGGTCCCGCGCGGCGTGGATGAGGCGCATCGCGGCCTCACCCCGGTTGACGATG
Source organism: Actinoplanes sp. NPDC024001 (assembly GCF_040638955.1). NCBI lineage: Bacteria > Bacillati > Actinomycetota > Actinomycetes > Micromonosporales > Micromonosporaceae > Actinoplanes > Actinoplanes sp. NPDC024001. Next base: position 40,462 of record NZ_JBEZZB010000077.1, on the reverse strand, counting down.
ACGATACGACGGAACACCGAATCGAGCCCTTCCTCATGCCGGCATCAGTGGGTCGGCCAGCGCGACCGTGAGCGGGCGACAACCGATCCGACTGTAGTAGATGCCGATCCGCTGACAACGCGGTGACCAGCCCGTTCACGCATCCCCAGGCCAATCGCGGGTTACTCACGAGTCAACAAGAGGCCGCCGGCACGTGCTCCCGGCACCCGGGCGGCCGTCGTCCATGACGGCTATGGAGTGCCCGTTGGCCGTATGGGCTACGGCTCGGCTGGGGCGGCTGTTGCCCGGGGCGGGGCGCGGGCGGGGTGACCAGCTGCTTACGCCCGGCGGGCGCGCTGCGGCCGGGAGTGGGCAGGTGATCGCGTGTGGCCACGGGCGCCTGCGTAGGCCGTACGAAAAATCGGTCAGCTCTCGGTGAGCCTGCCGTCGGCCTCGAGGTATTCGGCGCCGGTCTCCGGGCAGACCCAGACGCCGCCGCCCTTGGCGGTGAGCGGGCGGCCGGCCCGGCCGACCCAGCCGACGCGGCGCGCGGGGACGCCGACCACCAGGGCGAAATCGGGCACGTCCTTGGTGACCACCGCGCCGGAGCCGACCAGTGCCCACCGGCCGATGGTGACCGGGGCGACGCAGACGGCGCGGGCGCCGATCGCGGCGCCCTCGCCGACCGTGACGCCCACCGCGGTCCAGTCGGCGCCGGTCTTGAGGCGGCCGTCGGGGGTGACCGCCCGCGGGAACTCGTCGTTGGTGAACACAGCGGCCGGGCCGACGAAGACGCCGTCGCCGAGGCGGGCCGGTTCGTAGACCAGGGCGTGGTTCTGCAGCTTCACGTTGTCGCCGGTGACCACGCCGGGCCCGACGTAGGCGCCGCGGCCGATCGTGCAGTTCCGGCCGAGAGTGGCGTCCTCGCGGATCTGGGCCAGGTGCCAGATCCGGGTGCCCGCGCCGATCACCGCCCGCTCGTCGACGTCGGCGGTCGGGGCGACGGTCACGCCGTCACGGCTCAGCTCAGACATGGAACACCCTTCGGACGGCCGGCGGCGGATCGAGCCAGGGTAGAGGTGAAAACGGCTCGGGAATGTCGGCGATCCGACGCCGCCATCCATTTTGGCCGATGGTTGAGTGGATCTTCGCCCCTCGGGCGGGCGGCGATGGCCGAAGGTATCGGCCTTGACCTCGGCTCCGCCCTAAATCCGTCAGTGATCTGGCGTGATACCGAGCGGAGTCGATAGCTTTCCGGACGGCACCGTCCACGATGTATCGAAGCCGCGGCTTCCAGACCGAAACGGATGTCTTTGTGACTCCTCCGCTCTCCGCGCCTGCGATCGGCGTGGCCGTCGTCGGGGCCGGTTACTGGGGCCCCAACCTGGTCCGCAACTTCCAGGGCAGCACCGCGTTCCGCCTGCAGTGGCTCTGCGACCTCGACGTCGAGCGGGCCCACCGGGTCCTCGGCGGATACTCGACGGTCCGGGTCACCGCCGACCTGGACGAGGTCCTCGCCGACCCGCTGGTGCAGGCCGTCGCCATCGCCACCCCGGCCGGCACCCACCTGCCGGTCGCCCTGGCCGCCCTGCGCGCCGGCAAGCACGTGCTGGTCGAGAAGCCACTCGCCGCCACCTACGACGAGGGCCTGCAACTGGTCGAGGAGGCCGAGCGGCGCGGCCTGACCCTGATGTGCGACCACACCTACTGCTACACGCCGGCTGTGCTGCGCATCCGCGAGCTGCTGCACGCGGGCGACCTCGGTGAGCTGCACTTCCTCGACTCGGTCCGGATCAACCTGGGCCTGGTGCAGCGCGACATCGACGTGGTGTGGGACCTGGCGCCGCACGACCTGTCGATCCTCGACTTCGTGCTGCCGCCGGCGGTGCGCCCGATCGCGGTCGCGGCGCACGGCGCGGACGGCATCGGCGCCGGCCGGGCCTGCGTGGCGTACCTGACGTTGCAGCTGAGCAACGGCGCGATCGCGCACATCCACGTGAACTGGCTGTCCCCGGTGAAGGTCCGCACCGCCATCTTCGGCGGCTCGAAACGGACCCTGGTCTGGGACGACCTCAACCCGAGCCAGCGGCTCTCCCTCTACGACCGGGGCGTGGACGTGGCCTCGCCGGACGAGCTCGGTGACGAGCAGCGGCGGGACATCCTGATCTCCTACCGCTCCGGCGACATGGTGGCGCCGGCGCTGAGCGAGCGCGAGGCGCTGCGCACCATGGTCGAGGAGTACGCACGGGCGATCACCACGGGCACGCCCGCACTCACCGACGGCCGCGCCGGCTTGCGCGTGCTGGAGATCCTGCAAGCGGCCTCGCGCAGCCTGGCCGAGGGCGGAACGATGATCAAGTTGGACGAAGGGCACATGGCGTGACTGGGGTACAGATCGAGGGCGCGCGCGCTCTCGTCACCGGCGGAGCGGGCACGATCGGTTCGCACGTCGTCGACGAACTCGTCCGCGGCGGCGCCGCCGAGATCGTGGTTCTCGACAACTTCGTGCGGGGCCGGCGGGAGAACCTGGCGTGGGCGCTGGAGAACGGCCCGGTTCGGCTGGTCGACGGCGACATCCGCGACATCCCGCTGGTGCGGGAGGTGACCGCGGGCAAGGACCTGGTCTTCCACCTGGCCGCGATCCGGATCACCCAGTGCGCGGAGGAGCCGCGGCTGGCCAACGAGGTGCTGGTGGACGGCACTTTCAACGTGATCGAGGCGGCCGCCGAGCTGGGCGTCAAGAAGCTGGTCGCGTCGTCGTCGGCGTCGGTCTACGGGCTGGCGGAGGAGTTCCCGACCACCGAGCGGCACCATCCGTACAACAACGACACGTTCTACGGCGCGGCGAAGGCGTTCAACGAGGCGATGCTGCGCAGCTTCCACGCGATGAAGGGCCTGGACTACGTGGCCCTGCGCTACTTCAACGTCTACGGCCCGCGGATGGACATCCACGGCCTCTACACCGAGGTGCTGATCCGCTGGATGGAGCGGATCGAGTCGGGCCGGCCCCCGCTGATCCTCGGCGACGGGCTGCAGACGATGGACTTCGTGCACGTGGCCGACATCGCCCGGGCCAACATCCTGGCGGCCCGCGCCGACGTCACCGACGAGGTGTTCAACATCGCCAGCAGCGAGGAGACCAGCCTCAAGGACCTGGCCGCCGCGCTCAGCGCGGTGATGAAGTCCGACCTGGCGCCGGAGCACGGCCCGGCCCGCGCGGTCAACGGCGTCACCCGCCGGCTGGCCGACATCTCCGCCGCCGACGAGCGGCTGGGCTGGAAGCCCGAGCTCACGCTCAACGACGGCCTGCAGGGTCTGGTCGACTGGTGGCGGTCGTCGCGATGATCCCGGTGATGATCCCGCAGCTCGGGGAGGAAGAGGCGCAGGCCGCGGCCGAGGCGATCCGCTCCGGCTGGGTGGCCCAGGGTCCGCGGGTGGCCCGGTTCGAGCAGGAGTTCGCGGCCGCGGTCGGCGCCGGGCACGGTGTCGCGGTGTCGTCCTGCACCACCGGCCTGCACCTGGCGCTGGTGCTGCTGGACGTGCGGCCCGGCGACGAGGTGATCGTGCCTTCGCTGTCGTTCATCGCCACCGCCAACGCGGTGCGCTACGTCGGGGCGACGCCGGTCTTCGCCGACGTGGACCTGGCGACCGGCAACCTCACCGTGGAGACGGTCGACGCGGTGCGCACCCCGCGGACCCGGGCGGTCATCGCGGTGCACCAGGGCGGCGTGCCGTTCGACACGGCGGCGCTGCGCAAGGCCACCGACGGCTGGGGGGTCGGCCTGGTCGAGGACGCCGCCTGCGCGGCCGGCTCGGTGGCGTACGGGCAGCCGGCCGGCACCGGCGCGCGGGTCGCCGCGTGGTCCTTCCACCCGCGCAAGCTGATCACCACCGGCGAGGGTGGCATGGTCACCGTGGACGACGCCGAGGCGGCGGCCCGGCTGCGGCGGCTGCGCGAGCACGGCATGAACGTCTCCGCGGCCGACCGGCACGCCAGCAAGCAGCCGGTGCTGGAGGCGTACCTGGAGACCGCCTGGAACTACCGGATGACCGACATCCAGGCCGCGGTCGGCCTGGTGCAGCTGGGCCGGCTGGCCGGGCTGGTCGCGCAGCGCCGGGAGCTGGCGGCCCGCTACCAGGAGCTGCTGGCCGATGTCGACGGCTTGGTGCCGGTGCGCGACCCGGCTTACGGGCAGACCAACTACCAGTCGTTCTGGGTGCTGCTGGACGGTTTCCCGGTGAGCCGCGACGAGGTGCTGACCGAGCTGGCCGCCCGCGGGGTGTCGGCGCGGCGCGGCATCATGGCGGCGCACCTGGAGCCGGCGTACGCGGACGTGACGCCGGGCCCGCTGCCGGTGACCGAGCGGATCACCCGGGAGTCGCTGATCCTGCCGCTGCACCACAAGCTCACCGACGCCGACCAGGAGCACATCGTCGGCGTGCTGCGTGACCTGGCCGGCCGGTGACCGATCTCGTCATCGTCGGAGCGGGCGGCTTCGCCCGGGAGACGGCCGCGGCGGCGCACGCCGCCGGGTGGCGGGCACTCGGGTTCGTCGACGACGACCCGGCCCTGCACGGAACCGTCCGCTCCGGCCTGCCGATCCTCGGCCCGGTCGACCACGTCCTGAAGACCGAGGCCGCCGTCGTGGTGTGCGTGGGCAATCCCCGCAACTTCACCGCGCGGCGGCGCATCGTCGAACGCCTCGGCCTGCCGGCGGACCGGTACGCCACGGTCGTGCACCCGTCCGCGCAGGTCGGCGCCGGCAGCACGGTCGGTCCGGGCAGCGTGCTGCTGGCCGGCACCGTGCTGACCGCCGACGTCACGGTCGGCTCGCACGTGGCGGTCATGCCGCACGTGGTGCTCACCCACGACGACCGGGTGAGCGACCACGTCACCATCGCCTCCGGCGTGCGGCTCGGCGGCTCGGCGGTTCTGGAGACCGGCGCCTACGTGGGCTCCGGCGCCCTGATCCGCGAGAGCGTCACGGTCGGCGCCTGGTCCCTGGTCGGGATGGGCTCGGTCGTGCTGCGCGACGTCCCGCCGGGCCAGGTCTGGGCCGGCAACCCCGCACGCTATCTGCGTCCCGTCTGAGGAGTTGACTGCATGTCCAGGATCCCGCTGGTCGACCTGGCCGCCGCCCACGCGGAGGTGGCCGAGGAGGTCGAGGCCGGGTTCAAGCGGATCATCGCCGACACCGCGTTCGTCGGTGGCGCCGAGGTGGCCGCGTTCGAGCGGGAGTACGCCGCGTTCTCCGGTGTGCCGCACTGCGTCGGGGTGGCGAACGGCACCGACGCTCTGGAGCTGGCGTTCAAGGCGGTCGGGGTCGGGCCGGGCAGCGAGGTGATCCTGCCGGCGAACACGTTCATCGCCACCGCCGAGGCGGTCGTCCGGGCGGGCGGCACGGTGGTGCTGGTGGACTGCGACCCCCGTACCCATCTGATCGATGTGGAGGCCGCGCTCGCGGCCGTCACGCCGCGCACCCGGGCGATCGCGCCGGTCCACCTCTACGGCCAGCTCGCTCCCGTCGAGCTGCTGCGGCAGGGCCTCGCCGGCCGCGACGTCGCCATCGTGGAGGACGCCGCGCAGTCGCAGGGCGCCACCCGGCACGGCCGCCCGTCCGGGGTCGACGGGATCGCCGCGACCAGCTTCTACCCCGGCAAGAACCTCGGCGCCTACGGTGACGCGGGCGCGGTCACCACCGATTCCGAGGAGTGGGCCACCACGGTGCGCACCCTCGGCAGCCACGGTGGCCTGCGCAAATACCACCACGACCTGATCGGGGTGAACAGCCGCCTCGATGGTCTGCAGGCGGTGGTGCTGCGGGCGAAACTGGCCCGCCTGGCCGACTGGAACGTCCGCCGCCGGGCCGCGGCCGCCCGTTACGACCATCTGCTGTCCGGTCTCGACCAGGTGGCGCTGCCGGTCACGATGGAGGGCAACGAGCACGTGTGGCACATCTACTGTGTCCGGGTGCCGCGCCGCGACGAGGTGCTGGCGAGCCTGAACGCGGCCGGTGTCGGCGCGGCCATCCATTACCCGTTCCCGATCCACCGGACCGGCGCCTTCGCGCACCTGGGCGGGTCGTTCCCGAACGCCGAGGCTGCCGCCCCCGAGCTGCTGTCCCTGCCGATCTTCCCGCAGATCACGCCGGAACAGCAGGCCCGGGTCGCGGAGGCGCTGGCCGCCGCGCTGGACTGAGTCAGGCGCGGATCGCCACCACGGACTTGATCAGGCCACCGAACCGCTCGTACCACAGGTCGGATGTGGGGAAGTAGGAGCGCATCTCGGTCAGCGACAGCAGCTCGACCGAGGCGGCGTTCGCAATGGCCTCGGGCAGGTTGTCGGCCCGCCCGGGGCTCAGCGGCCAGCGCCGGGTCACCTCGGCGCGGACCCGCAGGGGCAGGAACTGCATGGCCGGGAAGACCCAGTGCGGCTCCACCGGAAAGTAGCGGTACGGCGTCTGCACCCAGTGCTTGTCGGCGCTGCGGTGCACCACGTCGGCGAAGCGCTGGCGCGGGAAGTGACCCCCGACGTGCTCGATGACCGAGTTGGAGATGACCAGGTCGTAACTGCGGGACGCCACCTCGGCCGGCGGGTCGCAGGCGTCGCCGACGAACGTGTCGAGCCACGGCTCGTCGGTGTCGAAGGACATGAGGTTGAGGACCGTGACGGAGGCGGGGCGCACCGTGAACGTACGCCAGAAGGGCGGCTCACCGCCGAGGTCGAGCACGTTCATGTCGGCGAGATCGGGGAAGGTCTCCAGCAGCTTCGCAGCCCGGCGTGCCCTCGCGTTGAACCCGATCGAATTGGTCCGGGATCCATCGGCAACGCGTGCGCGCACCTTCTGGCCGATCGACATGACTGCTCCCCATCGTTGTCCCTGTCGTCGCGATCACCATAGCCAGAATCCACAGGGGACATCGTCAACCGTCATGTTGCCGACCGACTGGCCGAACGTCCTGTCCGAACCGCCAGAAGGACCCCGCCGCAACGACCGTCGCGGAGGTAGGTTGTCGGGGCACGGAAGGCGGGGGACGACGTGTATGTGACGTTGCGGGACCGGCCCGGAGGCTCCACACGGGGCGGCACCGGCAAGCGGGTCGCCTCGACGGTGGTGCTGCTCGGCGTGGTGAGCCTGCTGACCGACGTCTCCTCGGAGATGGTGGCGTCGGTGCTGCCGCTGTACCTGACCGCGGCGGTCGGTCTCAGCCCGATCGCCTACGGCTTCCTGGACGGCATCTACCAGGGGGTCAGCGCGTTCCTGCGGATCGCCGGCGGCTATGCGGGCGACCGCGGCGGCCAGCCCAAGTGGGTCGCCGTGGTGGGCTACGGCGCTTCCGCCCTGAGCCGGATCGCCATGCTGCCGGCGGCCGGTTTCGCCGCCATCACCGCCGTGATCACCACCGACCGGCTCGGCAAGGGCCTGCGGACGGCGCCCCGCGACGCGCTGATCGCCGAGGCGTCCGACCCGGCGATGCTGGGCCGCTCGTTCGGCGTGCACCGCGCCCTCGACACGGTCGGCGCCGCGCTCGGTCCGCTGGTGGCGTTCGCGCTGCTGGCGAGCGTGCCGGGCAGCTACGACTCGATCTTCGTGGTGTCGTTCGCGTTCGCCATGGTGGGCCTGGCCGTGCTGGTGCTGTTCGTGCCGAACCTGCGCACCGCCGCCGGGACCGCCCGGATCGGCCTGCGGCGCACGATGCGCGCGGTCGCCGGCCACCGGCTGCGCCGTCCGCTGCTGGCCGCCGGGATCCTCGGCCTGCTGACCGTCGGCGACGGCTTCCTCTACCTGACCCTGCAGGAGCGCGACGACTTCGCCGCCCTCTGGTTCCCGCTGCTCTACGTCGGCACGAACGTGGCGTACCTGGCTCTCGCCGTGCCACTGGGCCGGCTGGCCGACCGGGTGGGCCGGGCCCGGGTGCTGGTCGCCGGGCACGGCGCGCTGCTCGCCGGCTACCTGCTCGCCGCCCTGCCGTCCGGCGGGGTCGGGCTGACCCTGGCGGTCCTGTTGCTGCTCGGTGTCTTCTACGCGGCCACCGACGGGGTGCTGCCCGCGCTGGTCAGCCGCCTGGTCCCGGCCGAGGCGCGGGGCAGCGGCATCGCGGCCGCGCAGACCGTGGTGGCGCTGGCCCGGTTCGCCGCGTCGCTGCTGTTCGGTCTGCTCTGGAGCCTGATCGGGGCGGCCTCGGCGCTGCTGCTCTTCGCCGGCCTGCTCGCGGTGGCGATCCCCGGGGTGGCCTGGCTGCTTCGCGGCCTCGATCGGGCGGAGGTTCCGGCGTGAGCATGCGGCTGCGCATCGTCCTGCTGACTGTGGTCCTGCTCGCGGCCGCTCTCGGCGCGGGTGGGTATGTGTGGAACGTGCGGCAGAGCCAGGCGGAGACCCTCGCCGAGGCGCCGGCCGTGCCGCAGGGCGGCGACCCGGCGGCCGTGCGCACGCAGCCGCACCTGGTCTTCCGCAACACCGCGCTGGGCCAGGAGTACGGACGGGTCGCGCTGGTGCCGCTGAGCGCGCCGGACGGGCCGCGCACGTTCACCCCGGCCTCCTGCGAGCGGGTCTACGCGACCCGGGACGACGCGATCTGCCTGTCCGCCAAGCGGGGGCTGGTGACCACCTACCAGGCGCGGCTGCTGGACGCCGCCTGGGCCCCGGCCCGGGACCTGCCGCTCACCGGCATCCCGTCGCGGGCCCGGCTCTCCGGCGACGGCACACTGGCCGCCACCACGACGTTCGTCTTCGGCGACTCCTATGCCAACCCGGGCCAATTCTCCACCCGTACCGTGGTGAGCCGCACCGGCGGCGAGGTGGTCGGCGACATCGAGAAGTTCAAGCTGGTCGTCGACGGCAAGGTGATCACCGCGGTGGACAAGAACCTGTGGGGCGTCACCTTCGCCGGCGCCGACAGGTTCTACGCGACCGCGGCCTCCGGCGGGAAAACCTGGCTCGTGGAGGGCAGCCTGTCCGCGCGGACGGTCACCGCCCTGCGGGGCGACGTCGAGTGCCCGTCGCTGTCACCCGACGGCACCCGGCTGGCGTTCAAGAAACACGGCGACCTCCCGCCGGGCCGGTGGCGGCTGGCGGTCTACGACCTGCGCTCCGGCACCGAGACCGTACTGGCCGAGACGCGCAGCGTCGACGACCAGGTGGAGTGGCTGGACGACCGCACGGTCGTCTACGGGCTGCCACGGGAGACCGCCGGCACCGGGTCGAGTGACGTGTGGCGGGTGCCGGCCGACGGCACGGGAACCCCGCAGACTCTGGTGCGGGACGCCTGGTCGCCCGCCGTCATCCGGTGAGAGGGCGCAGCATGCAGGATCAACCCGAAGTCCTGGTCCGGTTCGGCGGGCGGCTCGACGTGACCGACTGGCAGCGCCGGCACGCGCTCGGCGAGGTGCCGGACGCCTGGCCCTACGGTCTGGACCGGATGGCCGCGCACGGGATCCGGGTGACCCCCGCGCCGGTCTACACCGGCAACGAGCAGCTGGCCCGTCTCGCCCGCGCCGCCGGACGGTTCCAGTGGCTGGAGGCGCGCACCAAGGCCGGCAAGCCCGATGTGGTGCTGTGCTGGGACGAACGGGTCGGCGTCCCGGCCGCCTGGCAGAGCTCGATGGTGCTCACCGGCGTGATCTGGCTGACCGACGAGCACTCCGGCCGCATCCGCCGGATCCTGGGCGGCTCCGGCCTGCGCCGCGCGCACCGGGTGTGGTCGCTCTCCTCGGCCCAGCTGCCGGTGCTGCGCGACGTCTTCGGGATCCCGCAGCAGCGCCTCGTGCACGTCCCGTTCGGCATCGACGCGGACTTCTTCACCCCGGGCGGCGAGCCCACCCCCGGCCTGGTCGTCAGCGCCGGCAACGACCGGCACCGCGATCACAGCACATTGGTCACGGCCGCAGGCCGACTCAAAGACCCCGATGTACGCCTGGAGCTCGCCACCCGGCACCCGGTGGAGGTGCCGTCCGAACTCGGCGTCCGGCACAGCGAGCTGACCCACCCGCAGATGCGCGACCTCTACCGCCGTGGCGCCGTGACAGTCGTGGCGCTACGCCCCAACCTGCACGTCAGCGGCATCTCGGTGACGTTGGAGGCGATGGCCTGCGCGCGCCCCGTGGTGGTCACCGACACGCCCGGCATGCGCGATTACGTGACACACGGCGGAACCGGGCTGCTGGTGCCACCCGGCGACGTGGAGGCGCTGGCCGCCGCGGTCGCCGAGCTGCTGGCCGACCCGCAGCGGGCCCGGGAGATGGGCGCCGCCGCCCGGCGGGACGTCGAACGGCGGTTCAGCACCCAGGTCCAGGCCGGCCACCTCGCCGCCCTGGCCCGCTGATCAGGGGCCGTAGACCTCGTCCTCGATGGTCTCCCGGGTGACCCGCTTCGCCTCGTCCCACGGCGTCGACCGCACGCTCGCCGCGATCGCCTCCGGCGCCGGCCGTTCCCCGGTCACCACCTCGCTGAGCGCCTCGGCCAGGCCGAACGCGGTCGGATGGGCCCACCGGACGTGGGGGTTGTCGAGGGTGACCTTCGCGTACTCCGACTCGGCCATCACCGGCACCACCCCGCAGGCGAGCATCTCGTCCGGCACCAGCGACAGGTTGGTGAACGACATGGCGATCCCGGCCGCGCACTCGTTGTAGAGCTCGGCGAGCCGGGCCGGGGGCAGCACCCCGTGGTTGGTCGCCGGGAACGGCACCTCGACGGTCGGGTCGCCGAAGATGTGGATCGGCTGGTCCGGGTGCCGGCGGTGGAACTCGCGCAGGGCGAGCAACCCGAGCAGGAACCCGCGGCGCGGCACGTCCCGCTTGGCGTAGAACACCACCCCGGTACGCGGAGAGCGGTTCGTCAGCCCGTAGACCGAGGTGTCGATGCCGAAGTTGGCGACGGCGGCGGTCACCCCGAAGCGGTCGCGCAGCAGGTTCGCCAGCATCGGCCCGACCGTGATCGACCGGAACCCGAACCGGTAGCTGTCCTCGGCCAGCACGTACTCCGAGCTCTGCGGGTAGAAGAACGGCTCGAAGTCCTGGATGAAGTAGAGCCGCCGGGTCGGCAGGGCGGCCTGCGACGCCAGCACGTGCGCGGTCTCCCACGCCGAGGCCACGTAGGCGTCCAGCGGCGCGAGCCCGTCCGCCACCGACCGGATCTCCGCTTTCATCCCCGGCCAGAACCGGCGGATCACCCGCTCGTGCCGGGCCAGCTCGCCGCGGTACGGGTCGTAGAGGTAGAGCACGCAGGTGTGCCCGGCCGCCTCCATGCCTTCGATCATGCGGAAGAACGTGGTGTGCCCACCGGAGCCGCCGCCGGGCGGCGAGCAGATCCAGCCGACGGTCAGCGGGGTGCCCCGCTGCGGGCGGCGCTCGGGCACGGCCAGCCGCAGGTCCCGCGAGTCGGCCATCAGGTCCAGCTCGACCTGGCCGGCCAACTCCGAGGCGCCCAGCCGCCGGTAGGCCAGCCAGACGGCCCGCCGGGCGAGCCCGCGCACGCCGGACTCGCGCAGGTGCCGGACCGCTTCCCGGCGCCGGGCGTTGAGGTGGCGCAGGTCAGGACTCATATGCTGAGGATCCCCAGTCGGCGGGCGAGCCGCAGGGACCGGTCGAAGACGAACAGCCCGGCGGCGAAGGTCACGGCACAGAACAGAGCCAGGATCAGCGTCGCCGCGAGCGGGGACAGTCCCTCGGCGGGCATGTCCGGCATCAGCAGCTGACGCTCGGCGGCGATCACGTAGGAGTGCGGCACCAGGTAGCTGGCCCAGCGGATCCAGACCGGCAGCACCTCGATCGGGAACAGCGCGCCACCGAGCACCGAGGCGGCCAGGCTGTAGAGCATCACGACCGGCTCGCCCCGCTTGAACAGCAGGATGAAGCTGGCGGCGAACGAGCCCAGCGCGTTGCAGGCCAGGATGCCGAGGAAGAGCACGAGCAGGCCGGCCGGGATGCCACTCGCGGCGACCGGGCCGCCGAGCATCCAGCCGAGCGCCACCATCACGCAGGCCAGCAGGGCGCCGGTGACGCTGCGCCAGATGTTCATCGCCACCGGGATCAGCGCCCACGGCACCGGCTCGACCAGATAGGTCTCCAGCGTGCCGCGCTCCATCGCGAAGTTGAGCCGGCTGGTCAGGCCGGTCAGCGCGTCCTGCAGGCCGGCGATCACGGCGGCGCCGATCAGCATCGTCATGAACAGCTCGGGCGTGATGTCCAGGAACGTGCTCTGGAAGTAGTAGAGCAGCACCGGGAAGACCACGGCGAGGTAGCGCATGATCGTCGAGGCCGGGAACATCCGCTCCTCGACCAGGTCGATCCGGATGTACGCCTCGAGCGTGTCGAAGATCTTGGTGGCCCGGCTCCGCTTGTGGATCGTGGCGGGGTACATCGAGTTCACGCGCCGGCCCCTCGCTCGTACACCCTGGCGATCAGGTCGCGCAGCGGCATCGGATGTTCGCGCACGTGCCGGATCGACGCGGCCACCGGCCCGAGCCGGGCGAGCACCGCGCCCACCGGCTCGTCCCCGGCCTGCCGGCAGTGCACCGACGTGTCCTCGACGGTCGCCTCCAGCCCTTGGGCGACCAGCTTGTCGGCCACCGAGTGCGCCTCCGCCGGGGTGCCCATCACGAACTCGACCAGCGGCCGGTCCCACTCGCGCCGCAGGCTGTCCAGATCGCCGGAGTACTTCACCCGGCCGCGGTCCATCAGCAGCGCGTGCGACTGCAGCGCCTCGATCTCCTCCAGCCGGTGCGAGGAGATCAGCACCGCCAGCCGCTCCTGCTTGACCAGATCCATGATCAGCGTCAGCAGGCCGTGCGCGGCGATCGGGTCGACCGCGCCGGTCGGCTCGTCGAGGATCAGCGCGCGCGGGCCGGGCAGCAGCGCCCGGGCCAGCCGCAGCCGGGCCCGCATGCCGGCCGAGAGGCCGGCCACCACCGACTCGGTCTGAGCGGTCAGGTTCACCGTCTCCAGGACGTACGGGATCCGCTCGGCCAGCTCCTTACGGGGCATGCCCTGGAGCCGGCCGTGCAGTTGCAGGTTCTCCTTCGAGGTGGCCCGCATCAGCAGGCTGCGGTCCTCCGACGGCATCCAGCCGACCACCTGGCGCACCTGCTCGGAGTCGCGCCCGGCGTCGAGACCCATGATGGTGGCCGTGCCGCCGGTCGAGGTGGTGAGGCCGACGAGGATGCGGAACATGGTGGTCTTGCCGGCGCCGTTGGGGCCGACGATCGCGCAGATCTCGCCGGCCCGGACCGTCAGGTCGACGCCGTCGAGGGCCTTCACCGGCTCGGTCAGGTGGGACCGGGCGAAGACCCGCATCCAGTTCGGGGTGGGCTCGTACAGTTTCGTCAGGCCGGACAGGACGATGACGTCGTCGCCGTCGGTCTCAGGAAAGCTGGTCACAATGCGCGTACCGCCGGGGAGATGCCGGAGCGGCGCCACCGGCGCCACCCGAGGTGGTGCACCGCGCGGTCGCGCAGTGCGGTGACAGGCGGGGGCACGAGCGGGCCGCCGCCCGCCGCGTACTTCCGATAGGCGTGCATCAGGGCGCTGTCCTCGGCGGACGGCCAGATCTCGGTGGCCAGGTCCGCGAGGCGGGCCAGCTGCCCGGCCTGCTGCTCGCCGGGACGGCCCTGCTCGTAGGGACGGCAGGCCAGGATCAGCGCCTCCCGGGCCAGAGCCTGGTACGCACCGGCGCGCAGCGACTCGGCGCCGGGCAGCCGCTCGCCGTCCTCGTCGAAGAGGATCCGCAGCGTCAGGAAGCGCTGCTCGATGTCGAGGACGTCGCCGGAGTACTCCCCGGTGTGCATGTTCGCCCCGTGCACCCGGTAGAACGCCTGGTCGACGCCGTTCACCCGGCCGATCGCGGCACGCGTGCCGGCCCGCAGCCACAGGTGGTAGTCGGCGGCGTGCGGCAGGCGTACGTCATAACCCACCAGCTCGCGCATCGTGCTCGCCCGCATCATCACCTCGGGGGTGTAGATGGGGTTGGTGGCCGTCCGGGTCACCTTGGCCACCCACTCCGGCCCGTCCCAGATCGACCACGACCGCAGCCGCGCCCGCGGCTGCGGCGGGGTCCCGGTGAACCGGCGCGAGAAACCGTAGACCAGGCCCACCTCGGGATGGGCCCGCAGCAGCGCGGCGGAGCGCGCCAGCGAGCCCGCGGCGAGCAGGTCGTCGGCGGAGAGCAGCACGACGAACTCGCCCTCGGCAGCGGCCAGCCCCTCGTTGTACGTCGCGATGTGCCGCTTGTTCGTCTCGTGGGCGATCACCCGCACCCGTGGATCCTGCTCGGCGAAGCGCTGGGCGACCCGCGCGCTGCCGTCGGGTGAGGCGTCGTCGACGATCAGCGCGTCGATGTCGACCTGGTCGGCGTCGGCGAAGACGCTCTCCAGGCACTCCGCCAGGAAGTGCCCGTAGTTGTAGCACGGGATCACGACGGTGACGCGGGGCCGGTCCGTCAGCGCCCGTGGGGTTACCTTCCGCACCGGCCTGCCCTTCTCGCTGAGCTATCGATGATCCTAGGTTCGGCGGGCATGCTCGCTTTCCCTGTCGTCGGATTGCCGACCGTCCCGTGTGGACGCGCCTTTATGGGTTCGGGATGAAATAGACGTCCACCCAGTAGTTGTGGTTGACGGCCGAGTTCGGGAAACCGCTGCCGTAGCGGTAGAGGCCGCCGGCCGGTGCCACGTGCAGCGGCGGGTTGTCGACGCCCGAGGCGAAGGCGTTCACGTTGAGCGCGTAGTAGCCGACCGACGAGCGGTAGGACGCCACGAACGTGGTGTTCGCCGAGATCTCGACGGGTGCGTCGAACAGCATCGTCTGCCAGCCCGAGCCGGTCTCGTACTCGAACGTGCCGGAGGCGATCTCCTGCCCGCCCTCGGTCCACAGGGTGCCCCGGTGGGTGCCGGTGTTCTGCGCGCCCTTCCAGAACCGGATCCCGTGCACCTTGCCGGCCACGTCGGAGCGGAACTTGACGCCGACCTCGATCGCCGAGTTGTCGTCGAACGACTCGATGGCCGGGGTGGACGTGCCCAGGATGGTCTGCGAGCCGGCCGGCGGTTTCGGCTGCTCGGCCGGGGGCGGCGGCCCGTCCGGCACGAACAGCGGGTCCACCCAGTAATTGGTCTCGCCGTGGGTGTTCTCCGGGAAGCGGTCGCTGCCGTACGCGTAGACGCCGTTGGCGCCGGTCGCCGCGACCATGGTGCGGTCCGGGGCGATGTGCGCGTTCGCGAAGAAGCCGGGGTTGTAGGCGTAGTTGCCCTGCGGCGCCCAGTACGCGGCCGTGTAGGTCTGGCCGGCGGTCACGTCCACCGGTGAGGCGAACTGCACCGACTGCCAGCCGGACGCGCTCTCGGTGACGAACGTGGCCTTGCGCATGACACCACCGGTCGCGTTGTAGAGCGTGCCGGTGTGCACCCCGTTGTTACCGGGGCCCTTGTAGAAGCGGACCCCGATGACCTTGCCGCTGACGGTGGGCTTGAACCGCACGCCCAGGGTGATCGCGTCGCCGTCGCCGGACGACGCGTTCGCCGGCACCGCGTTCGGCGCGTACAGCGTCGACACCTGTGCCCACGGCGTGGTGGTGAAGGTCCACTCCACCGGTGTGCTGGCGGCGCCCTGCGCGTCGCGGGCGGTGACCCGCGCGGTGTAGGCGGTCGCCACGGCGAGCGGGGCCGACGGGCGGAAGGTCACGGCGCGGGTGTCCGCGTCGTAGACCGTGCTGCCGGCGACCGCCGTGCCGTCCGGCCGGCGCAGGGTGAACTGCACGGTCGAGGCGTTCAGCGGCTTGGAGAACACGGCCATCGGCTCGGCCGCCAGGCTTACCCCGGTCTCGCCCTGCTCGGGTGCGGTGGTCAGCACGGCCGGCGCCGCCGTCTCCCCGTCGACGAAGAGCACGTCGACGAAGTAGTTGGCGTCGGTCGACGAGGCGACCACCGGGAAGCCGTTGCCGGCGCGGTACAGCCCGTTGCCGCCGGAGGTGCGGCCGCGCGGCGCGGTGAGCGGGGCGGCCACCCAGTCGGCGCTGCTGAAGAAGCGGTCGTCGGCCGCGTACCGGCCGTTGGGCGCGTGGTAGCCGACGACGTACGTGGTGTTCTTGGTGACCGTGAGCGGCTGGCTGAACTTCAGCGTCTGCCACCCGGTCGTGGACTCGTTGATGAACGTGCCGGTGCGCAGCACCTGGCCGCTCGCCGACCACACGGTCCCGGTGTGCGTGCCGCTGTTGCCGGTGCCCTTGTAGAACCGGACGCCGGTGATGGTGCCGTCGGTGGACGGCACGAACTTGGTGCCGAGGGTGACCGAGGATCCGTCGTCGGCGACCGGCACCTTGGGCGCCCGCTGGCCGAACAGGGTGCTCGGGCCGTCCAGCGCCAGGGTGAGCACGGCCGGGCTGGTGCCGATGTTGCCGCTGTCGTCCACGGCCCGGGCCCGGACCACCTGGGCGGTGGCCCCGGTGGTGTGGAAGTCGTAGCTCCACGACGCGGTGCCGGTGGCCGGGTGCCAGCTCTTGCCGTCGTCGGTGGAGACCTCCACCCCGGCGACCTTGCCGCCGCCCAGATCTGTGGCGGTGCCCTTGACGGTCACCTTGGCGCCGTTGCCCGCCGCGCTGCCGTTGGCCGGCGAGGTGAAGACTGCGCTGGGCGCGACGGTGTCGGTGGAGGCGGTGGTGGCGGTCAGCCCGGACATCAGGGTCGCCGGCTGGGCGCCCATGTCGGCCATCAGGTTGACCGTCGCCTGCTGCATCACCCTGTTCGCCGGTTCGGCGTCCGCCACCGGGTCGTGGTACTCGTCCAGGCCCCAGGCCCACTGGATGGTGCCGGCGCCGAAGACCAGGGCGCCGCTGGCCGCCCGGTAGAGCGTCATGTGGTGGGTGGTGGTGCCGTCCTTGGTCTGCAGGCCGAAGTCCTGCAGATACTGCGGGGCGGGGCCGGTGGTCGTGGAGAGCCGGAACAGGCCCGGTGGCCGGAAGCCGTTGTCGAGGTCCTCGTCGGACTCGTAGCCGACCGTGTGCGGCGCGAGCGTCAGGGCCCCGGAGGTCTGTGTGGCCGCGTCGGTGTGCCGCCAGAACCGGTTCTTCCCCTGGTCGGCCGGCACCTGCATGGCCAGGTCGGTGTTGTTCGACATGTACGCCGTACCGGTCAGCGCGTTCTCCGGCACACCGCCGTTGGAGGGCGGGGTGAACCGCGGGTCGCGCCAGGTGCCGGTCCACTCCGAGGACGGGTCGATCTTGGCGTCGGCCCAGGTCTCCTTGTAGCAGACCAGGGTGCGGTGCGGCTTGTTCGCGCCGTCGACGCTGGGCTCCCAGCGGGTCTTCCAGTAGACCTCGTTGCCACTGAAGAAGGCGAGGTTGACGCCCGCGTCCCGGGCCGCCTCGACGTGCGCCCGCTGCGGACCGGACCAGTACTCGTCGTGGCCCACCGACAGGAACACCTTGTGGTTCTTGATGAGCTGCCCGCGGATGTCGGCGTCCACGTCGGTGAAGTAGCTGACGTCGTACCCGTTGCGCTCCAGGAACCGCAGCATCGGGTACTCGTTGGCGAACAGGTAGTCCCGCCCGTACGACAGCGCTCGCGTCTTGTAGGGCCGGTTGTAGCTGACCTTGAGCGCCCGGCCCAGCGGCCCGCCCCAGTAGAAGTTGGAGCCGCCGTAGTCGTTGTACGCCTGCCAGGTGGCGTCCGAGGTCTTGAAGTAGAGCTTGGAGGTGCTGGCGTCGTTGCGGACGACGAACGGGATCTGGCTGGTGTCGCCGTGGATCTCCTCGCCGTCGACCTCGCCGCTGGCCTCGATCGTCAGCTTCGCGATGAAGATGCCGGAGACCGTGTTCGCCGGCACCGTCCAGGTCGCCGAGACTGACCAGACGCCGCAGTCGTAGATCTCGGTGGCCGCGTTGTCGATGCAGTTCGGCTGCGGGTTGCCCAGCGGCGGGCGCAGCGTGTCGAACTTGCGGGCGCCCTTGCCCTGGTACCACCCGAGCCGGTAGATGTCGATCCGGTACGCGCCGGCAGCCGAGATCTTGAAGCTGATCGGCTGGCCCACGTTCACGCTCGCCTCGGTGGCGAAGCCCTGGATCGTGTGATCGCCGGCGCCCCAGATCTCGTCCCAGACCTCGGAGTCGGTGCCCGCCTTCGAGTTCTCACAGACGACCGGATTCACCACCGGCGCGCACGGGTCCGCAGCGGCGTAGGCGGGCACCCCACGTGCGCCCGCCGACAACAGCACCGCGACGCAGCTGGCCGCCACCACTGCGCTCTTCATCCATCGTGGTCGACGGGAAATCCCGCCCATACCAGTCACCGCCATGACTCCCCCAGTATTGGTTCCCCCGTGAAACAGACGACGCCCCCCATCGACGTCGGCCGAACGCTAAACGGCGGGACCGTGGCACAACAACACTCGTCCATCCGTAATGGCTCACCCGTTCGGTGCGAACGGTTCATCGAACCGTCGACATCGGATGGACGTGGCGCTATCCGCGCCGCTCGTCGACGAACGCGGTCAGGCTGCCGAGCGTCTCGAACAGCTCAGCGGTCACGTCGTCGTCGTCGACATCGATCCCGAACCGCTCCTCCAGACCCGCGACGATCTCCAGCACCGCCATCGAGTCGAGCTCCGGCAGGCTGCCGAGCAGCGGCGTCGAGGCGTCCAGCTGGTCCTCACGGTCCTCGATGCCCAGGATCGAGACCAGCATCGACCGGACCTCGGCGAGGTTCTCCGATTGCGTGACGTCCACAGAATCTCCTTGATCGGTTCAGAGCAGCATCTCGGCCGGAGCCGGATGGCCGAGGAAGGCGGTCGGGCTGGCGGTCAGCCCGTACGCGCCGGCCTGGAAGAGGACCACCAGGTCGCCGACCTCCGCGCGGGGCAGCGACACGTTGTCCCCGAGCAGGTCGAGCGGCGTGCACAGGCAGCCCACCACGGTCACGGTCTCGGCCGGCTCGTCGTCGACCCGCCCGGCCACCGCGATCGGATAGTTGCGCCGGATCACCTGACCGAAGTTGCCGGAGGCGGCCAGCTGGTGGTGCAGACCGCCGTCCACCACCAGGTAGGTCTTGCCGCGCGACTCCTTGCGGTCGACCACCCGGGTCACGTAGACACCGCACTCACCGACGATGTAGCGGCCCAGCTCGACCGCGATCCGGGCCTGCGGCAGCCCTTCGCGGATCGGCCCGGCGACCAGAGCGGCCAGGTTCGCCCCGACCGCGGCCAGGTCGAGCGGGCGGTCCCGGTCGTGGTACGGGATGCCGAACCCGCCACCGAGATTGAGGTAGCGCACCGGCAGCGGTGACTCGCCGGCCAGCCGCACCGCCAGGTCGACGGTCCGCCGCTGCGCCTCGATCAGGCTCTCCGCGTGCAGGTTCTGCGAACCGGCGAAGATGTGGAAGCCGAGGAACTCGACGTCGGCCTGCGCCAGGTCCTTGAGCAGCGCGGGCACCCGCTCGCAGTCCACCCCGAACTGCTGCGGGCCGCCGCCGAGGCGCATCCCGGAGCCCTTGACCGCGAAGTCGGGATTGACCCGGACCGCCACCCGGGGCCGGATGCCGAGCGCCCGGCCCTGCGCCGCGACCCGGTCGGCCTCGTTCTCCGACTCCATCTCGATGGTCACCCCGGCGGCGATGGCCTGCCGCAGCTCGGCGTCGGTCTTGCCGGGGCCGGCGAAGCTGATCCGCTCCGGCGGCACCGGGGTGTCCAGCGCGGCCCGCATCTCCAGCGCCGACGCCACGTCCAGACCGTCGACCAGGCCGCTGAGGTGCTGCACCACGGCCGGCATCGGGTTGGCCTTGACCGCATAGCTCAGCTTCACCTCGGCCGGCAGGGTGGCCCGCAGCAGCGCGACCCGCTCGGTGAGCAGCCGCCGGTCGTAGGCGAAGAACGGGGTGCCGCCGGCCCGCTCGGCCAGCCGGTCGACGGGGACCCCGCCCACGCTGAGCCGGCCGGCGTCCCGGCCGAAGGCCGCCACGGCGGAATGGGTCACTGGTTCAGCTCCTGTCGGATCAGGGTGCGGTCGAACTTGCCGTTGGGTGACCGCGGCAGCGCCGGCCGCTCCACGATCGTGCGGGGCACCATGAACAGCGGCAGCTCCCGCTTGAACATTGCGGTCAGGGCGGCGGAGTCGAGCGCCCCGCCGGCCGGCGGGCTGGCCACCAGGACGATCCGCTGGCCCAGCGCGTCGTCGGGCAGGCCGACCACGACCGCGTCCCCGACCAGGCCGCTGTCGTAGGCCACCTCTTCGATCTCGGTGGGGCTGACCCGGTAGCCGGACGTCTTGATCATCTCGTCGGCGCGACCGACGAAGTAGAGGAAGCCCTCCTCGTCGCGGACCACCGTGTCGCCGGAGAAGACCGCGATCTCCGGCACCAGCTCACCCGCGCGGCCGGGCAGCGGGCGGAAGCGCTCCGCGGTGCGCTGCGGGTCGTTCCAGTAGCCCAGCGCGACCAGGGCGCCGCGGTGCACCAGCTCGCCCTCCTCGCCGGGATCGGTCGGGGTGCCGTCCGGCCGCAGCACCAGGATCTCGGCGTTGGGGATGGCCTTGCCGATCGAGTCGGGCCGGCGGTCCACCTCGGCCGGGTCGAGGTAGGTGGAGCGGAAGGCCTCGGTCAGCCCGTACATCAGGAAGGGTTCGGCCTGCGGGAAGTGGCCTCGCAACTGCTCCAGGGTGGCCTTCGGCATCCGGCCGCCGGTGTTGGCGAAATAGCGCAGGTGGCGGGTGGCCTCCTCGGTCCATTTCTGCCCGGCCAGCTGCAGCCACAGCGGTGCCACGCAGGTCAGGCCGGTGACCCGGTGCTGGGCGCAGAGCCGCACCACGTCGCGGGCGAGCACGTAGTTCATCAGCACCACGTGGGCGCCCACCGTGAAGGCGGTGGTGAGCTGGCTGAAACCGGCGTCGAAGCTCAGCGGCAGCGCGGCCAGGATCACGTCGTCGGGGCGGTTGTCCAGGTACCGGCTGACGCTGGCGCCGCCGACCAGCAGGTTGCGGTGCGAGAGGACCACGCCCTTGGGCCGGCCGGTGCTGCCCGAGGTGTAGAGGATCGCGGCGACGTCGATGTCGAGGCCGCCGGGAGCCGGGGGCTCGGGGGTGCCGGCGGTCAGATCCGCCCAGGAGACCGCGGCGCCGTCGGTCGAGCCGCCGACCAGGACGACCGTCTCGACCGACTTGATCTGCTCCAGCTCGTCCCGCAACAGCGCGAACCGCTCCGGGGTGGTGATCAGGACCCGCACCGTGCAGTCGGCCAGGATGTAGCCCACCTGCCGGGCCCGCAGCAACGGGTTGACCGGCACGAAGACGCCGTCGGCCGCGGAGATCCCGAAGATCGCCTCGACCGCCTCGATCCGTTTCTCGGTGTAGACGGCCACCCGGTCACCGCGCCGCAGGCCCAGCCGGCGCAGGCCGGCGGCCACCCGGGTGACGCCCTGCCAGAGCCCGGCGTAATCGAGCGTGTCGCCGCCGTAGGTCACCGCGGGCGCGTCCGCCCGGCGGGCGGCGGCATCGGCGACGATCTCGTGCAGTCGGGTGTGCATGCTGCGGTTTCTTCCTTCTCGTCCGGGCGGCGTCATCACCAGTTGAGGCAGACCAGCTCGCTGTAGAGGTAGTCGATGTCGTCCGGGCCCAGGCTGTCGCTGCGGAACATCTTGTGCCGGTGCGACGGCAGCAGCGCCGACAGCCGTGGTCGCTCGCCCGTCACCCGCAGCTCGGCCAGGGTCAGCAGCACGCCGTGGCGCACCAGCAGGTGCCGCAGCAGCCGCCCGCGCAGCCGCCGGAACACCTCGCGGTCGCTGACGTGCAGGATCGTGCCGAACAGCGGCAGGCCCTTGCGCCGGTCCCGGCGGAAGATGACCAGGCAGGTGCGGTCACCGTCGGTCAGCAGCACCTGCCGGGCGGCGGCCGCCTCCGCGTGATCGAGGTGCAGCGCCAGATCGGGGCCGGTCAGCGCGGCCCGCAGCCGCTCCGGCCGGGAGGTGACGGCGCGCCCGCGGCGCGGCAGCGACGGCCACGGCAGGTTCGGGATCAGCGCCGTCGCGGTGTCCAGCGACCGGAACCCGAGGCGGGTGTTGATCGGCACCACGTTGCCGCTGGGCGAGAGGTCGGTGAAGTGGTAGCCGGGCTGCGCCAGCAGCGACTTGAGCAGTTTCAGGCTGTGGAAACGCTGCTCCGGCAGCACGCACCAGGCGCCCAGGTTGCAGAACCGCTCGGTGTGCCCGGCGATCTCGCGCTCGCTGTAGTAGGCCAGCAGCGCCCCGGCGAGCGCCCCGGAGTCGTCGAGCAGCATCACGCCGTGGTTGGGGGCGTCCACCTTCCACGGCACCTCGACGGCACGCGCCCAGTCCTCGGCCGGGACCCGGCTGTTGAGGTTGGCGTGCAGGAACTCCGCGACTGCTCGGACGTCCCCGCTGGTGATGGGTGCGACCCGAACGCTCAAAGTGGAATTCCTTTCGGATCCGGTACCGCGAGGACCGTACCGCGCCGAAACCCGGGCGGACCCGGCTCTGCCAGATTTCTGTCAGCGCGCCGAAACCCTTTCATCAGTCCACACACGACGTCATCCGCTGAACGGTGGAGGAAAAAGGGCCGTCGTGTCGTCCTATTTGCATGCATCGGGCACCGAACGCCCGCCCCCACTCCCCCACCGAATGCGTTTACCCTGGTCCGGCAGCGCGGACTACCTGGTCTGAATTCACCATCCGGAATGATCTCGGAGGGAAGTGCCGTCGTGAATGAAATCCCAACGCAAGGCGAACATCGCCGGCGCCGGCCGTGGCTCGTCATCGCCTCGGCGGCGGCCGCCGTGGTCGTCGTCGCCGCGGGGGCGGTCGCCTACCAGCGATCGTCGGACGAACCCACCGTGACGGCCGGCGAGACCACCACCGCCACCCCCGAGCCGGTCCTCGCCGGCTCCCCGTCACCGGCCGGCCCGGCCGCGGCCACCTCCAGCGCCACGCCGGCGGCCTCGGCGAGCGCCGCCCCGAGCGCCTCCAGCGCGCGCCCCTCGGCCAAGCCGAAGGCCTCCTCGTCCGCCCCGGCCCGGCCCACCGGCGGCGGTGGCGGCGGCTGCGCGCTGCCCGCCTATCCCACCGCGTCCTGCACCGGTGTGCCGGCGGGCTGGTCACCGCGGAAGACGGTCAATGAGCTGACCATCTCGAAAGCCGGCACGACCATCGAGAACTACCTCGTCAAGGGCAGCATCACGGTCAAGGCGAAGAACGTCACGATCCGCAACACCCGGGTCTACGGCAACATCAACAACTTCATCGGCGACCAGATCTACGGCCCGCTGACGATGACGAACGTCGAGCTGGTCAACCCGCCCGGTGAGACCTTCACCAACGACAGCGAGTCCGCGATCGGTGTCGCCGACTACACCTGCCGGCGTTGCAAGATCATCAACCGGATCGAGGGCTTCCGCACCGGCGGCACCGGATACGCCGGCGCCGGCCCGGTCGTCATCGAGGACTCGTTCATCCAGCTCGCGGTGCCGCCCGGCATGTGCGCGGCGGAAGACCCGCACGGCGACGGCGTGCAGGCCTTCGGCGGCCCGCCGACCACGATCCGGCACAACACCATCGACCAGCGGCTCGACGACTGCCCGACGGCTCCGATCTTCATCCCGGACCAGCAGAGCAACAGCGGCGGCATCGTCGACGACAACCTGCTGGCCGGCGGCAGCTACTCGCTGCGCCTCATGGGCGGCAACTACTCGTCCGTCAGCGGCAACAAGATCGTCCACGGTACGCCGGGTTACGGCCCGGTCGACGTGGCCTGCGACCGGATCCAGGACTGGAGCGACAACGCCGTGGTCAAGTACGACTGGGCCACCGGAACCATCCAGAAGGAAGTAAGCAAGCTCAAGCAGTGCGGCTGACGCACAGCGCCACTCCAGGCCGCCCGAGGCAGCGCTCGCGGTCAGCCGGGCCACCCGGCCGGCGCGCAGCGCCGCCCCGGACCGCCCGAGACAGCACTCGCGGTCAGCCGGGCCACCCGGCCGGCGCGCAGCGCCGCCCCGGGCCGCACAAGGGAGCACTCGCGGTCAGCCGAACCACCCGGCCGGCGCGCAGCGCCGCCCCGGGCCGCACGAGACAGCACTCGCGGTCAGCTGGGCTGCCCGGCTGGCGGGCAGTGTCGCCTCGGGCCGCGCGAGGGAGCGCTCGCGGTCAGCTGAGGGTGGTGGCTGGCCGGGAGTGCTTGTTCAGCCCAGGATGCGGCGCACGGTGGAGGTTCGCACGGTGCGCCGGGGGTGGGTGAAGCGCCAGACCGCGCCGCACAGGCCGGTCAGGGCCGCCAGCGTGAAGGCGAAGGTGGTGAAGCCGAGCGAGTCGAAGGTGCCGCCGACCACGATGGCCAGGAACTGGGTGGCGATCAGCGCGGCGCACAGGTGCCGGTCCTCGTCGGTGGCGGCCCGGCGCAGCGCGATGATCGCCAGGACGATGCAGGTCACGTGCAGGGTGGCCAGCGCCACCACGCCGATGATGCCGCAGGTCACCAGGGTGTAGGCCCACTGGTTGTCCAGGATGATGTTGTAGAGGTCCGGGATCAGCGTCCCGGGGCCCCGGCCGAGCCAGGGCCGCTGCGAGAACCAGTGCTCGATGTAGGCGTAGTCCTTGGTGCGGCCCTCGATGCTGGGGTCGGCCTCCACCCAGAGGAACATCGCCTTCAGGGTGCCGAGCAGGCCGGGCCGCAGCACGTTCATCGCGGCGATCACCACGATGCTGATCACCAGCATGTTGTAGCGCATCCGCCAGTTCCAGGCGGCGATGAACATGATCAGCATCGCCACGCCGAGCGCCACCACGCCGGTGCGGGAGATCGCGATCGGCACGGCCGCGGCGATGATCAGCGTCAGGGCCGCGAACATGATCCGGGTGTTGCGGGTCTGGGCGAAGCGGGAGAAGTGCAGGCCGAACGGTACGGCCATGGCCAGCACCGTGCTGAACTCGATGTAGTGGGTGGCCGTCCCGGCGACGCGGAACAGGTTCGCACCGCGCATCTGGAAGTCGGCGAGATCCGACTTGAGCTCCAGCCCGGGGACCACCAGGTGCTGGGCGACGTCGTACTCGAACAGCGACTGGATCAGCCCGATCACGGCCATGAACGCGGCCGACCACAGGAACACCTGCAGCACCCGGCGCAGCCGGGCCCAGTTGGGGATGCCGTCGGCGGCCATCAGCACCAGCCCGATGAACTGCACCGAGATCAGCACGTTGAAGTTCTGGCCGTTGGCCTCCAGGCTGGGCAGGCCACGCAGCAGCCCGGCCATGTAGGACAGCATCAGCGAGACCAGATAGAACCCGCAGGCCCAGCGCAGCGGCTGCGGCCCCACCATGAGCAGCTGCGGACTGAGCCGGGCCATCAGCCACCAGGCGAACAGCGCCAGCGCGAGCAGCAGCGCGGGCCGGCCGGCGAAGGTCAGCGACGGCACGATCAGGGTGGCCGGCAGCACGTAGAGCAGGACGATCAGCAGGCTGATCACCCCGGCCACGTCCAGCCGCACCTGCAGGCGCCGCGAACTGTACGTCCGCGGAGCGATCAGCGACGGTTCGAGATCGACCGGGTGATGCAGGGTCGGTGCCGTCATGGCCTTCCCGTCATGGTGCCGCCCGTCAGGCGCGGCGGGTCTGGTGCGAGTTCGGCAGGACGACCGTGGCGTCGATGCCGGCCTCGGCCCGGGTGCCCTGGGCGGGGCGCGCCGCCGGGCGGTTGCGCCCGTCGGGCTGCCGGCGGTCGTCCACCGGCCGGCGGTCCCCGGCGTAGACGCTGCGGCCGGCCTGCGGCTGCGGGCGCAGCACCTGGGTCTTCTCGGCCGACGAGAGCGGCACGGCGGGCACCGGCCCGGTGGGCACCGGCTCGACGGCGGCGGAGGCCACGCCGCTGCCCTTGTCCTGGTCGTCCTCGTCGCGGCGGCTCTTGCGGCGGCGCAGCCAGTAGTCCAGCGCGATCGTGGACGCGGTGGTCGTCAGCAGCCCCAGGCCGGCGGCCACGATGAGCACCCGCTTGCGGGACCCGCTGTCCTGCTCCGGGGCGCTGCCATCGTTGATCACCAGGGTGGAGATGGTGTCCTCGGGCAGCGTGCCGTACTGCTTCTGCTTGGCGGCGATGTCGTCCTGCAGCAGCTTGATGACCCGCTGCACGGTGCCGGTGGCCTGCTCCTTGCTGTGCCCGACGACCTCGATCTCGAACAGCGGCGTCCGGTCGTTGAGCAGCACCGTGATGCTGTCGGAATAGCCCTCGGCGACCAGCTTCTCGATCGACGTGGGCTTGGTGACGGTGAGCGCGGCGGCGTTGCCGAGCGCCGCGTAACCCAGGTCGTTCCACGGGTTCGTGGGCCGGGGCTTGGCGTTCGGGTTCAGCGGTTTGCCGGCGCTCGGTGCCGGAATGAGCTGCATGTAGCCCATGGCCTTGTAGTCGGGCGACACGGTCTGGGCGGCGGCGATGACCGCCGCGACCGTGACCATCAGCATCGGCACGGCGAAATACCACCGGCGGAGCAGGAGCCTGGTGAGGTCCCAGAGGTCCACGGTTTCCCTCTCGTCATCGGGTCTCGATGCCGACCCTCGCCGACCTGGAGGCTGGTCGTCCATCCACCATCGATCTTAGGCATTCGCCCGTCCGGACCATATCGACTGCCGCTCTGGCGGCTGTCATAAAACCGACAAGCCCTTTCGCATGGGTCAATGTCTGTTTCGCCGCATGCCCAATACGGACCATATCGCATCAAGTCGTGTCCACTTCGTACGGACAATGTCCACTATGCACTGACGCATGTGCGAATCAGGGCTTACCACGAAAGTCATCCCACATCGCGCGGCTGACAAAAACGGACGACCTCGTACCGCCCGGACAGCCGGTTGCTTGTCGCTCATCAGATCCAGCAGTGTCTTTGCGAGTCCGGTGCAGACGAAGGAGACGGACCGCATAATGGCCGCGAAAGCGCACGTCACCATCCTCATCGCCAATCTGCCGGCCGAGCGTGACCGGCGAGTCATCCGGGAATGCCTGACTCTCGAGGAGAAGGGCTTCGAGGTCACGGTCATCGCGCCACGCGGCGACAAGAGCCTGCGCGTGCTGCCGGGCAGCCGGAACACCCGCCTCAGGCCGTACCCGGTGAAGGTCTACGGCAGCGGGGTGCTCACCTTCGCCGTCGAGTTCGGCTGGTCGTTCCTGTGCATCGCGATCCGCCTGATCGGCGAGGTGCTCGCCGGGCGCGCCCACGCCGTCCAGGTCTGCAACCCACCGGACGTCTACTGGCCGCTCGCCCTGCTGCTGCGCGCGATCGGCCGCCCCTGGGTCTTCGACCACCACGACCTGTGCCCCGAGGTGTACGCGTCGCGGGCCGGCGCCGAGGGCGAGGCCCAGCCCAACAGGTGGGTCTCCCGGGTGCTCGTGGCGATGGAGTGGCTCACCCTGCGCACCGCCACCGAGGTGGTCGCCACCAACGAGTCGTTCAAGGACAACGCGGTGCGGCGCGGCGTGCCCCCGGAGAAGGTGACCGTGGTCCGCAACGGCCCGGCCACCAGCGAGATCGCGGTCACCGGCGACCCGGACGAGGCGGTCGCCGAGGACGGCACGCTGAAGGTCGTCTACCTCGGCGTCTTCGGCCCGCAGGACAACGTCGAGGGCGTGGTCCGGGCCGCCGACGAGCTGACCCGCCGTCGCGGCCGCACCGGCTGGAAGGTGATCCTGGCCGGCGACGGCGAGAGCATGCCGTCGGTGCGCAAGCTGACCGCCGAGCGCGGCCTCGAGGACGTCGTGGAGTTCACCGGCTGGCTCGACGGCCCGTCGGTCGACGCGCTGCTGCGCGAGGCCACCATCGCCGTCCAGCCGGACCTGCCGACCCGGATGAACGACCTGTCGACGATGGCGAAGACGGTGGAGTACGTCGGGCGCGGCGTGCCGGTGGTCGCGGCCGACCTGACCGAGACCCGCCGCACGCTCGGTGACGCGGGGGTCTACGTGCCCAACGGCACGCCGGAGGAGTTCGCGGCGGCGATCGACGCCCTGCTCGACGACCCGGACCGGCGCCGGCAGATGCGCAAGCTGGGCCGCGACCGGTTCCTCAGCCTGCTCTCCTGGGAACACCAGGCCGATCGGTACGCGGCGGTGTTCCAGCGGCTGCTGGCCCGGCGCCTGCGCGGCCGCACCGTGACGGAGACTCCCGCGGCACGCATCCCGCGGCAGCGCACCGGATCGGCGAGCGAGAGCCGGGCGGACAAGCGATGACGAGCGTCGTCATCGCGGCCCACAACGAGGCCGCGGTCATCGGGCGCTGCCTCGACACCCTGCTGGCCGGGGCGGCACCCGGCGAGTTCGACGTGACCGTGGTCGCCAACGGCTGCACCGACGACACCGCCGCGGTGGCGGAAGCGCGCACGGGCGTACGCGTGCTGGATCTTCCGGAAGCCGGCAAGGCCGGCGCGCTCAACGCCGGGGACGCGGTCGCCGTGGGTTTCCCGCGGGTCTATCTCGACGCTGACATCGTGCTGTCCACGGCCGCGGTGCGCGCTCTGGCCGAGGCGCTGGACAGCCCGGGCGCCCTGGCCGCCACCGTCGGCCGGGAGCTGGACGTGACCGGGCGGCCCCTGCCGGTCCGGGCCTACTTCGCGATCCACGGGCGGTTGCCGGTGTTCCGCGACGGGCTGTTCGGCCGGGGTGTGGTGGCGCTGTCCGAGGACGGCCGGGCCCGCTTCGACCGGTTCCCGGAACTGATGGCCGACGACCTGTTCCTCGACTCGCAGTTCACCCGCGAACAGAAGCGGCACGTCACGGCGTACACCGCCCGGGTGGCCACGCCGCGGCGCACCGGCGACCTGATCCGCCGCCTGGTGCGCGTGCGCGGCGGCAACGCCGCGATGCGCCGGGCGGCGGCGGCCGGCGAGATCACCGTCGCGGTACGGCCCGCAGCCCGCCTCTCCTGGCTGCGCGACGTGGTGCTGCCCCGGCCCTGGCTGGCCCCCGCAGCGGTCTGCTACGTGGCGATCACCGTCCGGGCGGCCCGGGCCGCCCGGCGCGCCGGCGACGCCGTGGAGTGGGAACGCGACGAGTCATCCAGGACAGCGGCGAGACGGTAAAGGCGATCATGCAGAACGGCGTCATCAACATCTGTTTCCACGGCATCGGCACCCCGCAGCGGGACCTGGAGCCGGGCGAGGACCGCTACTGGATCAGCGAGGAGCTGTTCCACGCGGTGCTGGACGAGATCCGTGGCTGGCCGGCCGTGCGGATCAGCTTCGACGACGGCAACACCTCGGACGTCGAGATCGGCCTGCCCGCGTTGCTGGAGCGCGGTCTGACCGCGGACTTCTTCGTGCTGGCGGCGCGCCTCGGCAAGCCGGGCAGCCTGGACGAGGACGCGGTCCGGCTGCTGCACCGCAGCGGCATGACCGTCGGCACGCACGGCATGTGGCACCGGCCGTGGCGCGGCATGGACCCGGCGACCAGCGACGAGGAGCTGGTGGTCGCCCGCGACCGGCTCGCCGAGGTGGTCGGCGCCCCGGTCGACCAGGCCGCCTGCCCGCTCGGCCGGTACGACCGGGAGCTGATCGCCCGGATGCGGCGGCTGGGTTACACCCGGGTCTTCACCAGCGACCGGCGGCGCGCCCGGCCCGGCGCCTGGCTGCAGCCTCGATACAGCGTGCGGGTCGACGACACGGTCGGCTCGCTGCGCGCCGAGGCCCTGGTCGGGCCCGGCGTGCTGAGCCGCTGGAAGCTGGAGGCGGTCGGCGTCGCCAAGCGCCTGCGGTGACTATCCGCGAGCGCGGTGCACCGTGTGCGGGCCGGGCGTCTCCCGCAACCGGGCCGGGCTGAGCAGGGCGCGGGCCGCCATCCGGCTCGGCGCCTTGCCCAGCGCCGCCCGGCTCGCCTCGCGCAGCAGCAGCGCGGCCCAGAAAGCGGTGGCCGCGACCCGGCCGTGACGCCGGCCGTAGAGCCGCACCTTGTTGAGCGTCAGCACCGTCCACAGTCCCGGCGACACCTTCGAGTCGCCCTCCAGGTGGACCGCCCGGGCGGCCGGGGTGAACCGGGTGACCAGCCCGGCGTCGCGGGCCCGCAGCGCGAAGTCGGTCTCCTCGGAATAGAGGAAGAACGACTCGTCCCACGGCCCGACGCGCTCCCAGCACTCGGCGCTGAACAGGACCGTCGAGCCCTCGGCCCAGTCGGTGACCGTCTCCGCGCCGTAGCGCCGCTCGTCGGTGACCATCTCGCCCAGTGCCGGGTACCGGCCGGCGCGGACCGCGCCCAGCAGCGCGTCGCCGAGCACCCGCCGCACAGCGGGATCGCGGCGCATCGTGTGGATCAGCCGGCCGTCGCCGTCCACCAGCAGCGGCACCGCGATGCCGGTGCCCTCGGTGCGCAGGACGCCGAGCAGCGTCCGGACGCAGCCGGGCGTCAGCCGCACGTCCGGGTTCAGCACGAGCACCGCGGTGAACGGGCCGGCCTTCGCCACGGCCGCGTTGATGCCGGCGGCATAGCCCGCGTTGCGTCCCATCTCGACCACGGTGGCGGTCGGCGCCAGCCGGCGCACCGCGCCCACCGAGTCGTCGGCGGAGGCGTTGTCCGCGACGGTCAGGTGCCAGTTGACGCCCTCCAGGCCCGGGCCCAGCGAGGCGATCAGGTCGGGCAGCAGGCGCTCGCTGTTGTAGGTGACGACGACGACCGCGACGGTCTCGGACGTGCTGTCCAACGCGCTCTCCCCCTGTCGGTGCGGACGGTTGCCATCCTGCCGTCCGCAGTGGACGCCCGGTACGGCCGGACGGCCGACGCGACAGCCGAAAAGGCGGTCCGGGCCGCCCTTTCGGATCGAAAACCCGCTGGCGGCCGTCGATGTCGGCTTGCCGATAGATATCGGCGAGTGACTATCAACAGGATCACCGGAAGCGGTCCGACGCGGGGAGGCGGTTATCGTGCCGAAGTTCCGGATCTTCCAGCGGCGGGCGCTGCTGGTGCTCGTCCTCGTGGCGACGGCGCTGTTCGTGCCGCCCGCCGGCCCGGCCGCCGCCGACCCGTGCGCGCCGCTGGTCAACCCGGTCGCGTGCGAGAACACCAAGCCCGGCACCCCGCGCGGCACGTGGGACGTCTCCGGGGCCGGCAGCGCGGCGCTGCAGGGCTTCCCCACCGAGATGAGCGTCGACGTGGGCGAGACGGTGCACTTCAAGGTGCGGTCGACGGCCGCGTCGTACCGGCTCGACATCTACCGGATGGGCTACTACGGCGGCAACGGCGCGCGGCTCATCGACTCGGTGAACCCGGTCGGCCGCCAGAGCCAGCCGGACTGCCTGTCGAACGCCGCCACCGGCCTGGTGGACTGCGGCAACTGGGCGGTCTCCGCGTCCTGGCCGGTGCCGGCCACCGCGGTCTCCGGCATCTACTTCGCCCGCCTGGTCCGCACCGACGGCACCAGCGGCGCCAGCCACGTGCTGTTCGTGGTCCGCGACGACGCCCGCCGCTCCGACCTGCTCTTCCAGACCTCCGACACGACCTGGCAGGCGTACAACACCTACGGCGGCAACAGCCTCTACACCGGGTCGCCGGCCGGGCGCGCGTACAAGGTCAGCTACAACCGGCCGATCACCACCCGCGGCACCGGCTCGGAGGACGCGGTCTTCAACGCCGAGTACCCGATGGTGCGGTTCCTGGAGGCCAACGGCTACGACGTCAGCTACTTCTCCGGCATCGACACCGACCGGCGCGGCGCGCTGCTGCGCAACCACCGGGTGTTCCTGTCGGTCGGCCACGACGAGTACTGGTCCGGGCCGCAGCGGGCCAACGTCGAGGCGGCCCGGGACGCCGGGGTGCACCTGGCGTTCTTCAGCGGCAACGAGGTGTTCTGGAAGACCCGCTGGGAGACCGCGGTGGACGGCTCGGGCACGCCGTACCGGACGATGGTCTGCTACAAGGAGACCCACGCGAACGCGGCCATCGACCCGAGCAGCGAGTGGACCGGCACCTGGCGCGACCCGCGGTTCAGCCCGCCGAAGAACGGCGGCCGGCCGGAGAACGCCCTCACCGGCACGATCTTCAAGGTCAACTCCGGTACGGTGAACCTGCAGGTCCCGGCGGCCGACGGCAAGATGCGGCTGTGGCGTGACACGACGGTCTCCACGCTCGCCACGGGAGCCACGGCGACGCTCGGCTCCGGCGTGATCGGCTACGAGTGGGACGAGGACGCCGACAACGGGTTCCGCCCGCCGGGGCAGATCCGGCTCTCCACCACCCGGGCCACCGGCGTGGAGGTGCTGGTCGACCACGGCTCGACGTTCCAGAGCAACAGCACCGCCACCCACCACCTGACGCTGCACCGGGCGGCCAGTGGCGCCCTGGTCTTCGGCGCGGGGACGGTGCAGTGGTCGTGGGGCCTGGACAGCAACCACGACCGGGGCTCGGGGGCGGCCAGCACGCCGATGCGCCAGGCCACGGTGAATCTGTTCGCCGACATGGGCGCGCAGCCGGCGACCCTGCAGAGCGGCCTGGTCGCGGCGACGGCGTCGACGGACACGACGGCGCCGACCGCGGCGATCACGGCGCCGGCGGCGGGAGCGCCGGTGCCGGCCGGGGTGGCGGTCACCGTCTCCGGGACCGCGGCGGACACCGGCGGCGTGGTCGGCGGGGTCGAGGTGTCGACGGACGGGGGCGCCAGCTGGCATCCGGCGAACGGGCGGGGCAGCTGGACCTACAGCTTCACGCCGCGGACCGCCGGGCCGGTGGAGATCCGGGCCCGGGCGGTGGACGACAGCGCCCGGATCGGGGCGGCGGTCAGCCGTACGATCGCTGTCGCTCCTCGGGTCTGCCCCTGCTCCCTGTGGAGCGCGAGTGACGTGCCGGCGATCCCGATGGACCCGGACACCTCGGCCACCGAGGTCGGGGTGAAGTTCCGGGCCGCCGTGGCGGGCCGGGTCACCGCGCTGCGGTTCTACAAGGGCGCCGGGAACACCGGCACCCACGTGGGCAAGCTGTGGACGGCGAGCGGCACCCAGCTGGCGAGCGTGACCTTCCCGAACGAGACCGCCTCGGGGTGGCAGCAGGCGAACCTGTCCACGCCGGTGACGCTCACCGCGGGCGCCACCTATGTGGCGTCCTACCTGGCGCCGAACGGGCGCTACGCCGGCGATCCCGGATATTTCGCCACCAGCGGGGCGGAGAGCGAGCCGTTGCAGGCGCTGCGGGATGGGCTGGAGGGCCCGAACGGCGTCTACCGCTACGGCAGCGGCTTCCCGACGATCGGCTGGGAGTCGGCCAACTTCTGGGTCGACGTGGTGTTCACCCCGACCGGCTCGGGGCCGGACACGACCGCGCCGATCGTGACAGCCCAGTCCCCCGCGCCCGGCGCCACCGGCGTCGCGCCCGGCACCACGGTGAGCGCGACGTTCAGCGAGCCGGTCGTCGCCGGCAGTCCGGTGGTCACGGTGACCGGGCCGTCCGGCGCGGTGCCGGGATCGGCCGCCTACGACACCGCGTCGGCGCGGGTCACGTTCACGCCGAGCGCCGCGCTGGCCGCCCCAGCGACCTACACGGTGACGGTCAGCGGCGCGCGCGACGCAGCGGGCAACACGATGACCAGCACGTCGTGGCAGTTCACCACGGCTGCCGCGCCGACCGGGACCTACTCGGTCTGGCCCGCCTCGGCGACGCCGGGCACCCCGGCCGACTCGGACACCGCGGCGGTCGAGGTGGGGATGAAGTTCCGCAGTGACGTGGCCGGGCGGGTCACCGGTGTGCGGCTCTACAAGGGCCCGGGCAACAGCGGCACGCACGTCGGCCATCTGTGGTCGCGTGACGGTCAGCTGCTCGGCACGGCGACGTTCGGCTCGGAGACGGCCACCGGATGGCAGCAGGCGAACTTCGCCACGCCGGTGGCGATCAGCGCGGGGACGACCTACATCGTGTCGTATCACGCGCCGAACGGCCGCTACGCGGCCGACAACGGCTACTTCGCCGCCGGCGGGGCGGACAGCGGGCCGTTGCACGCACTGCGCGACGGCGTGGACGGAGGCAACGGCGTCTATCGGTACGGAACCAGCGGCTTCCCCACGAACACGTGGCAGTCGAGCAATTACTGGGTGGACGTCGTCTTCACCGCGTCGTAGGCGCTTCCCCAGCGTGGGAAGTTCGGCCGCGGAACGCGCCGGAAGTTCACCCGGCGCGGGTCAGGGCCGGCCGAGGGCCCGGTACTCCCAGCCGGCGGCGCGCCAGCGAGCCGGGACCAGCGCGTGCCGGCCGTCGACGATGCGGGGGCGGCGGACCACGGCCGCCATCGCGGACGGCTCGATGTCGCGGAACTCGGTCCACTCGGTCAGCAGCACGACGACATCAGCGTCGCGGGCGGCGTGCAGGGCACTGGTGCCGTACTCCAGCTCAGGGTGCACGCGCCGGGCGTTCTCCATCGCGGCCGGGTCGAAGACGACCACGTGCGCGCCCATGGTGTGCAGCGTCGCCGCCACGTCCAGCGCCGGAGCGTCCCGGATGTCGTCGGAGTTGGGCTTGAACGCCGCCCCGAGCGCCGCGATCCGCTTGCCGGTGACGTCGCCGCCGCACAGCTCGACGACCAGGTCGACGGTGCGCGCCCGCCGCCGCCGGTTGATGCTGTCGATCTCGCGCAGGAAGCCGACCGCCTGACCGACGCCCAGCTCCTCGGCCCGGTGCGCGAACGCCCGGATGTCCTTGGGCAGGCACCCACCACCGAACCCGAGACCGGGGCGCAGGAACTTGCCGCCGATACGCTCGTCGTACGCCAGGGCCTCGGCCAGATCGTGCACGTCCGCGCCGGTGGCCTCGCAGATCTCGGCCATCGCGTTGATGTAGGAGATCTTGGTGGCCAGGAACGAGTTCGCCGCTACCTTGACCAGCTCGGCCGTCGGCAAGTCGGTGACCTTCACCGGCACGCCCTGGGCGAGCACCGGCCGGAACGCCGCCCGCAGCTGCTCCTCGGCCCACCCGGAGGTGACGCCGAAGACCAGCCGGTCGGGTTTCATGGTGTCGTCCACAGCGAAGCCCTCGCGCAGGAACTCCGGGTTCCAGGCCAGCTCCACGGCGTCGCCGGCCGGGGCGAGCCGGCGCACCAGCCCGGCGAGCCGGGCGGCGGTGCCGACCGGCACGGTCGACTTGCCGACCACCAGCGCGCGGCGGCGCAGGTGCGCGGCGAGCTCGGTGACCGCCGCGTCGACATAGGTCAGGTCGGCAGCCTCGGAGCCGGCCCGCTGCGGGGTGCCCACGCAGATGAAGTGCACGTCGCCGAACGCGCCGGCCTCGGCGAAGTCGGTGGTGAACCGCAGCCGGCCCGAGTCGAGGGCCTTGGTGAGCAGCTCGGGCAGGCCGGGCTCGAAGAACGGCACCTCGCCGGAGGCCAGCTTGGCGATCTTGTCGGTGTCGACGTCGACACCGAGCACCTCGAAGCCCATGACGGCCATGCAGATGGCATGGGTGGCGCCGAGATAGCCGGTGCCGACGACGGTGAGACAGG
Organism: Actinoplanes sp. NPDC024001; assembly: GCF_040638955.1. Classification (NCBI taxonomy): domain Bacteria; kingdom Bacillati; phylum Actinomycetota; class Actinomycetes; order Micromonosporales; family Micromonosporaceae; genus Actinoplanes; species Actinoplanes sp. NPDC024001. The sequence continues at coordinate 5,071 of NZ_JBEZZB010000077.1, read as the reverse complement.
GCGGGGCGGCGCTCATCAGTACGCCCCCGAGCTGCGCACGACGGCACTCACCGTGCGGGCCAGGATCGCCACGTCCATGGCGAGCGACCAGTTCTCCACGTAGGTCAGGTCCAGCCGGATCGACTCCTCCCAGGACAGGTCGGAGCGGCCGGAGACCTGCCACAGCCCGGTGAGGCCGGGCTTGACCACGAGGCGGCGCAGCATGTCGGACGGGTAGCCGGCGACCTCGCGGGCCAGCGGCGGCCGCGGCCCGACCAGTGACATGTCGCCCTTGAGCACGTTGAACAGCTGGGGCAGCTCGTCGAGGGAGAACCGGCGCAGCCATTGCCCGACCGGGGTGACCCGCGGGTCCCGGCGCATCTTGAACAGCTCGCCGTCGGTGTCGTTGAGGTTGCGCAGCTCCTGCAGCCGCGCCTCGGCGTTGACCACCATGGTGCGGAACTTGTAGAGCGTGAACGGCCGGCCGTCCTTGCCGACCCGCTCCTGCCGGAAGATGGCCGGCCCGCGCCCACCGGGGCCGAACATCACCAGCGCCGCCACCACGGCCAGCACCGGGGCGCTCAGCAGCAGCAGGACCAGCGCGCCGACCCGGTCGAAGATAGTCTTGACGATGCGGGCGCTGCCCTTGAGGCGCGGGTGCTCGACGTGCAGCATCGGCAGGCCGTCGACCGGGCGGATCGTGGTGCGGTCTCCGGCCACGTCGATCAGCGTGCTCGCCACGATCAGGTCGATCTCGTCGCGCTCCAGCTGCCAGCCGAGCCGGCGCAGCATCGGCCCGTCGATCTCCGGGCAGGAGAGCACGACGACGGTGTCAGCGTCGGAACGGGCGACCGCCGAGGCGATCGCGTCGAAGGTGCCGTAGACCGGCGGCAGGCCGGGCAGCAGGCGGGCCTGGCTCATCCCGGGCGGCAGGCAGGCGCCGATGACGCCGAGACCGTGGTAGCGCTCGCGGCGCAGCCGGCGGGTCATGTCGATGACGGCGCGCTCGTGGCCGACCAGCATGACCCGGTGCAGCCGCTCGCCGCGGGCCCAGGAACGGTGCAGCCGCTGGCGGAACGCGTACCGCGCGCCGAGATCGGCGAGGAGCAGCAGCGGAATCGCGATGAGGATGTATCCCCGGGCCAAACGCAGGTCGAACGCAAAGGAAACAATGGCGAGGCCAGCGGTCAGCGCCAATCCGGAACGGAACACCCGTGCGTACTCGTCGGTGCCGACGAACAGGTGGCGGGGCTCGTATGCCCGGTTGACCGCCAGGCAGGCCGTCCAGGCGATCGGAAATATGAGCGTGAGCAGCAGATGGTCCCGCAAATACGGCTCGGGGCCGGAGGATCCGAATCTCAGGACCAGCGCGGCGCTGGCCGCGAGCAGCCCGACCGCCAGGTCGATGAGGTACAGGTTGCGTGCGTACCGACCGTGCCACCCGGCGCGGGCCTCGCCGGCCCGGTTCCGGGCCTTGAGCTGCATCGCAGTCTCTGCCAGGTCCACCGTCGACGCAGATTCGACTGTCTGCACTCCCTTGCCCCCGTCATTGACTGCGGTCTACTCATGGTCCGATTTTCCCGGTTTACCGGACATGCCGGTGAGGCCGGACTGAGTGGATTCCTCCCGGGGCAGCGAGCCACGGGACACACTGGACAGACTGCTGAACCGTAGCCCCCTCGCGCTACACCTTTCCGTTCGTTAGGAATGGCGATTCGGACGATGGGGAGAACGAAAAGGGTGCAGAGGGTCCAGTTCGGACCAACCCGATTTCCCACCTGCTTCGGCCCACACCATGGCGGAACCGAGGTCTCGGTGGCGGCCACTTACTACTGAAATGGCAACGGGTCAACGGCCCCACGGCCACGATTGAATGTAATCAATCCGACTGGGCGCTATTTCAGTGCACTCGAATGGGACGGGGGCCGACCGGCGCCCCGCCCCGTCACTCGCGCCGCGCGGATCTACCCGCGGCGCGCCTCGATGTAGGCGGCACAGTCGTCGTACCGCGGCAGCAGCCCGACCGCGAGGGCCTCGGCCAGGGTCGGCGCCTCGGCGTCCTTGCCGGAGAGCACCGGCCGTTCCACCGGCCACTCGATGCCCAGCTGCTCGTCGAACGGGTGCACCCCGTGCTCGTGCCCGGGCCGGTAGGTCGACGAGCACAGGTAGGCCACCGTCGCGCCGTCGGTGAGCGCACAGAACCCGTGCCCGAGGCCTTCGGCCAGATAGACCGCCCGCCGGTCCGCGTCGTCGAGCCGGACCGCCTCCCAGGCGCCGAACGTGGGCGAGCCGGCCCGGATGTCCACCACCACGTCGAGCACCGCGCCGGACACGCACGTCACGTATTTCGCCTGCCCCGGCGGCACGTCGGCGAAGTGGATGCCGCGCACCACGCCGCGGGCCGACACCGACAGGTTGGCCTGGGCCAGGTCCAGCCGATGGCCGACCGCCTCGGCCAGCGCGTCGAACCGGTACCACTCCAGGAAGGTTCCCCGGTCGTCGCCGTGCTGCACCGGCGTGACCTCGAAGGCGCCCTCGATCGTCAACGGCCGGATCTTCATCCCAGACCCCCGTCCAGCAGCTCCACCAGGTACTGCCCGTACCCGCTCTTCAGCAGCGGGCCGGCCAGCTCGCGCAGCCGGGCGTCGGAGATGAAGCCGAGCCGCCAGGCCGCCTCCTCCACACACCCGATCTTCAAGCCCTGCCGTTCCTCGATCACCCGTACGTACTCCGACGCCTGCACCATCGACTGGAAGGTGCCGGTGTCCAGCCACACGGTGCCCCGGTCCAGCACGGTCACGTCGAGCCGGCCCTGCCGCAGGTACTCCTCGTTGACCGCGGTGATCTCCAGCTCACCGCGAGCGCTGGGCTCCAGCTTCTCGGCGATGCGGACCACGTCGGCGTCGTAGAAGTAGAGGCCGGGCACCACGTACCGCGACTTGGGGCGCTGTGGTTTCTCCTCGATGGACAGCACCTTGCCGGCCGCGTCGAACTCGACGACACCGTAGCGCTCCGGGTCGGCCACCGGGTACGCGAACACGCGCCCCCCGTTCGGCTGCCCGAACCGGGCCAGCTGCCGACCGAGGCCCACCCCGTGGAAGATGTTGTCGCCGAGGATCAGCGCGACCGGCTGGTCGCCGATGAAGTCGGCGCCGATCCGGAACGCCTGGGCGATCCCGTCGGGTTTCGGCTGGGCGGCGTAGGACAGCGAGAGCCCGAGCCGGCTCCCGTCGCCCAGCAGCCGGTGGAAGTGCGGCTGATCCTCGGGTGTCGTGATCACCAGGATCTCCCGGATCCCGGCGGACACCAGAGTGGTCAGCGGGTAGTAGACCATCGGCTTGTCGAAGATCGGCATGAGCTGTTTCGACATGGCCATCGTGATCGGCCAGAGTCGCGAGCCGGTTCCCCCGGCGAGCAGAATTCCGCGCACCGGGGAACCCTAAACTTCAGCGTCCACCCTCTACACTCGCCAGTCGTGCAGATTTTCGTGACCGGCGGTGCCGGATTCATCGGATCGACCTACGTCAGGGCCCTCCTGCAGGACGAGTACGCGGGTGCAGCCGGTGCGACCGTGACCGTTCTGGATCTGTTGTCGTATTCCGGTAATCGCGCCAACCTGCCGCTGTCGGATTCCCGACTCCGATTCGTGCAGGGCGACATTTCCGATTCTGACCTGTTGCGCGAACTGCTTCCCGGACATGACGCCGTAGTGCATTTCGCCGCCGAATCCCATGTTGACCGGTCCATTTCCGGCGCGGTTCCGTTCGTCACCACCAACGTGCTCGGCACCCAGGTGCTGCTCGACGCCGCCCGCGCCGCCGGGGTCGGCCGGTTCGTGCACGTCTCCACCGACGAGGTCTACGGCTCGATCGAGCAGGGCTCCTGGACCGAGACCTGGCCACTGGCGCCGAACTCGCCGTACGCCGCCTCCAAGGCCGGCTCGGACCTGCTCGCCCTGGCCGCCCACCGCACCCACGGCATGGACGTGGTGGTCACCCGCTGCTCCAACAACTACGGGCCGTACCAGTTCCCGGAGAAGGTCGTCCCGCTGTTCGTCACCAACCTGCTCGACGGCATCCCGGTGCCGCTCTACGGCGACGGCGGCAACGTCCGCGACTGGCTGCACGTCGCCGACCACTGCCGCGGCATCCAGCTGGTGCTGGAGAAGGGCCGGTCCGGCGAGATCTACCACATCGGCGGCGGCACCGAGCTGACCAACAAGGAGCTCACCGTCCGCCTGCTGGACGCCTGCGGCGCCAGCTGGGACATGGTGCGGCCGGTCGAGGATCGCAAGGGCCACGACCGGCGCTACTCGCTGGACATCAGCAAGATCAGCGAGGAGCTGGGCTACGCGCCGCGGATCAGCCTGCTCGACGGCCTGGCCGCCACGGTTGACTGGTACCGCGAGAACCGCGCCTGGTGGGAGCCGCTCAAGGGCCGGGCGGCCCGCTGATGCGCTGGCTGATCACCGGCGCGGGCGGCATGCTCGGCCAGGATCTGTGCGCCGTGCTCGCCGGCGCCGGTGCGGCCGACGTGGTCGCGGCCACCCGCGCCGACCTGGACGTGACCGATCCTCATCAGGTCCGCGACGCGGTCGCCGGCGCCGACATCGTGCTCAACGCCGCGGCCTGGACCGACGTGGACGGGGCCGAATCCGACGAGCCGGCCGCCACCGCGGTCAACGGCCACGCCGTCGCGGCGCTCGCCGCGGCCGCCGGCAAGCGGCTCGTCCACGTCTCCACCGACTACGTCTTCGACGGCTCGGCCACCACGCCGGTCCCCGAGGACACCCCGCACGCCCCGATCAACGCGTACGGCCGCGGCAAGGCCCTCGGCGAGCGGGCGGTGCTGGCCTCCGGCGGCTACGTCGTGCGCACCGCCTGGCTCTACGGCGAGCACGGCCCCAACTTCGTGCGCACCATGCTGCGGCTCGCCGCCGAACGCGACACGGTCGCCGTGGTCGACGACCAGCAGGGCCCGCCGACCTGGTCCTACGCGCTCGCCCGGCAGCTGGTCGCGCTGGGCGCCGCGGTCGCCGACGGCCGCGCCGCGCCCGGCGCCTACCACGGCACCGCCGCCGGCTCCACCACCT
>NZ_JBEZZB010000076.1:0-47622 GCF_040638955.1 Actinoplanes sp. NPDC024001 | reverse complement strand
GTTGACCAGTTTCACCGTGGAGCCGTAAGGAGTCCGGTAGCGCTCCACCTGCTCGGTGAGGGCGAGCAGGTCACCGGGCAGCGCCCGCGACCGGCGGCCGGACCGTTCGGCCAGGCGCGCCACCGAGGCGGTGAACCGCCCGAGCGCGACCGCGGAGACCAGCTGGCCGGCCACGCTGACCCGGGCCGCGCCGCGGCTGCCCCGGAAGTAGCTCTGCACAGCGGCGACGTCGGCGCCGGGACGCGGGTAGGGCGAGTCGGCCAGCGCCAGGGCGGACGCCACGCCGCCGACGAAGCTGACACCGGCCAGCGCACCGCTCCAGGCACCGGGATCGGCAGATGTAGGGGCCATCATCGGCTCTGCCTTCCTCGCGGGGTCACTCCCGCGTGGAGCGGCCTCTCCGGCCACCGTATTCCAGTCCGAAGACCCACTGAACCCGCCGCTGCCACAGCTGCGGCTCGCGCCGGCCCCCTGCGGCACAATGCAGCGATGGAGATCATTGAGCCGCCGCAGGTTGTCACCCTGCCCGAACGGCACTACGCGGGCATCCGGACGGTCACGCCGTTCAAGGGCATGTTCCAGGTCCGGGACCGGCTGATGAAGGATCTCCACGCCCGGTTCGAGCGGGGCGACACCTTCTTCCGGCTGCACGTCATCGACATGGCCGGCGAGATGGACGTCGAGGTCGGGGTGGTCACCGACGCCGCCGTGGCTCCGGACGGACCGGTGCGCCCCGGCGTCCTGCCGGCGGGCGACTACGCCACGATGACCTTCATCGGGCACGGGCGGCGCGCCAACGGGACGCTGCTGGAGTGGATCCGCGGCCACGGCCTCGCGATGGACTGCGTGGAGAACCCGGCAGGTGACCGCTTCGGGTGCCGTTACGAGCTCTACCGTACCGACCCGCGGACGGAGCGGATGAAGACGCGCTGGCAGACGCAGCTGGGCATCCGTCTCGACTCCTGACCCGACCGCCCCTCGCGGCGAGGGTGACAAGACATAGATCATTTGCCATGATGGGAGCGCTCCCAATTGCCCCTATCCGCCCCCGATGGCCGGCCCTCTCCCGCTTGATCGACCCGATCGGCGACCCCCGAGCTCGGCCGGTTCCACCGATCGAGACCGACGAGAGGGAACATCGATGAGTTCACGAGCAAGGAAGGCCGGGCTCGCCATCATGGCCGCCACCCTGGCCTTCGCCGGCGCCGTCTACGGCGTGACGAGGCCGGCATCGGCCGACGTCACCGCCCAGCTGAGCGGCCCGCAACTGGTCGCCGACATGGGCGCCGGCTGGAACCTCGGCAACACACTCGAGGCCAGCATCAACGGCGTCCCCAGCGAGACGGCCTGGGGAAACCCGACCGTGACGCAGGCCTTCATCGACCGGGTCAGGGCCGCGGGGTTCAAGACGATCCGGATCCCGGTCGCCTATCTGAACCACATCGGCGCCGGGCCGAACTACACCGTCGACGCGGCGTGGCTGACCCGGATCCAGGAGGTCGTCGACTACGCCTACAACCGGGGTCTGTACGTGCTGATCAACATGCACGGCGACGGTTACAAGAGCGTCGCCGGGTCCTGGCTGATCTGTGACGCGGCCGATCAGACCACGATCCGGGCGAAGTACCAGAGGGTCTGGCAGCAGGTGGCGACCCGGTTCCAGAGCTACAACGACCACCTGATCTTCGAGTCGATGAACGAGAACTTCGACGGCCAGTACGGCAACCCGACCCAGCCGTGCTACTCGAACATCAACGCCTACAACCAGATCTTCGTGGACACCGTACGCCGCACCGGCGGGACCAACGCCTCCCGCTGGCTGCTGGTGCCCGGCTGGAACACCAACATCGACCACACCGTGGGCGGCGGTTTCGTGATCCCGACCGACCAGTACCGGTCCGCCACCATCCCGGCCGCCGAGCAGCGCCTGATGATCTCGGTGCACTACTACGACCCGTGGGACTTCGCCGGCCAGGAGGACGGCACCATCACGCAGTGGGGTGCGGCCGCGACGAACCCGGCGAAGAAGTCGGTGTGGGGTCAGGAAGACTTCATGGACGGCCAGCTGAAGAAGATGCGCGACACCTTCGTCACCCGCGGGTACCCGGTCTTCGTCGGTGAGTACGGCTCGATCGACAAGACGGCGTACGACTCCGCGAACAACAGGTACCGCGCCGACTACGCGCGCACCCTGGTGGCCACCGCGAAGAAGTACGGGGCAGCCACCGCCTACTGGGACAACGGCTACAACGGCCAGCACGGCTTCGGCCTGTTCAACCGCAGCTCCGGCGCGGTGACCCAGCAGGGCATCATTGACGCGATCATGAGCGCCGTCGGCGGCAGCCAGCCGAGCAGCCCGCCTGCCTCGCCGTCGACCAGCCCGTCCAGCTCGCCGTCGGCCAGCCCGTCCGCCTCGGCATCGCCGAGCAACAGCCCGGGCGGCACCGGCAGCTGCCGGGTCAGCAGCGCGGTCAACGCCTGGAACACCGGCCTGACCAACAGCATCACGATCACCAACACCGGCACCACCGCCATCAACGGCTGGAGCCTGGCCTTCACCCTGGCCGCCGGGCAGAGCATCGTCTCCGGCTGGAGTGCCGGCTACTCCCCCACCAGCGGGCGGGTGACCGCGACCAACGCCAGCTACAACGGCGCCCTCGCGCCGGGCGGTTCGACCACCATCGGCTACCAGGCCAGCCACACGGGCAACGCCGGCGCACCCACCGGCTTCACCCTCAACGGCGCCACCTGCAGCTGACCCACCCCGACGGGCCGCGCCGCCTCCAGCGGCCCGGCCCGTCGGGCCCCGATCGGACGCCCGGTACGCCACCCGTCATGATCTTGCAGTGATCAACTACCGGGCCGGCGCCGCCGTCCTCGCGATGCTGTCGACGGCTGCCTGCGCCGCCCCCGGGACGACCCCGGCCACCGTTCCGTCCGGCTGCGCTGCCACGGAGGTGCGCTGGTCGGCGCCGGTGAAGGAGCCACGCCTGACCCACGTCACGCTCAAGCAGGGCGACGGCGACCTGACCGGCCGCGTCGTGATGGACGAGCCGTTCGCCCCGTCCATCACCGGCGTGACCGCGCCGGCCGACTGGACCGCCATGCTCGCCACCTCACTCAGCGACGAGACCGGCATCAAGGTCGAAACCGGCCCGGCCGTGCTGCCGGACGGCGACATCGGCTTCCCGATGGCGGTGGCGGACGATCCCAGCATCCCGCAGCCCCTGTTCTACGAGGGCGTGACGAGCGTGTCGGCCGAATTCACCGTCTCCTGCGCCACGCCGGTGACCGGCGCCTTCACCTCCTGGACGACGATCGAGTTCGGCGGCCTGGCGTGCGGCCACTCCGCCCCGCCGGAGGACGCACTGGGCCGCCTGGCCCGGCCCCATTGCCCGGCGACCCCCGCACCTCGCCCGTCCGGGTACGTCGACGCTGTCCCGTTCGACGAGCCCACCCCGTCCTGAACGACGGGCACACTGCGACGGGGGACGCGCGACTCGCGGAAGGCAGGCACCGCATGATCGCAAGAACGTGGCGAGGCTGGGCCACGACCTCGACAGCCGACGACTACCAGCACCATTACGACACCGCTGTCGCCGAGCACCTCAGGCGGGTTCCGGGATTCCGCGGTGCGCACCTGCTGCGCCGTCACGACGGCGACGAGGTGCTGTTCACCTCCGTCACGTTCTTCGCGAGCATGGACGACGTCCGTGCGTTCGCCGGCGAGGATCCGGAGCGAGCCGTCGTGGAACCGGCCGCCCGCCGGGCTCTGACACGCTGGGACGAGCGCGTGACCCATGACGAGGTCGCCGTGGCCCTCCCGCCGGCCGGCGCCTGACCGGGCGTCAGCCTCGCTGTCCGGCCAGTGCCGCGCAGTCTGCCATTGCGCCTACCGGCCGACCCATCGGTGGTAGGCGTCCAGGTCGACGTTGCTGCCGCAGATGATCGTCACCACGTGGCGGCCGGCGAAGCGGCCGGGATCTTCCAGGACCGCCGCGACGCCCAGCGCGGCTGACGGTTCGACGACCAGGCCCGCGTGCTCCAGCAGCATCCGCATCCCCGTGACGATCGACGCCTCACTCACGAGGACCGCGTCGTCAGCCACCTGAAGGAGATCGTCCAGGACCTCGGGAATGGGAAACCGGCCCGCCACACCGTCGGCGATGGTGTCCATCGACTCGGTCGTGACGACCCTGCGCTCGCGCCAGGACAGCGTCAGCGCGGGCGCGCCGAGCGGCTGAACGCAGATCACCTCGACCCCTGGCGCCAGCGCCCTCACCACATGGCCGACACCCGTGGCCATGGCGCCGCCCCCGAGGGCGATCAGGACGGCGTCGCCGGCGGAGACCGCGCCCACCAGCTCCAGACCGATGGTCGCCGCGCCCTCGCAAGTCTCGATGTTCAGGCTGTCCTCGACCAGCCGGACGCCCCGCTCACGCGCGATGGTCACCGCCCGCTCGCGCGCCACCTCGAAGTCGCCGTCCACCAGCTCCAGGCGCGCCCCGAACGAACGAATCCGGTCGAGCTTGACGGCCGGCGCCAGGCGCCGCGCCACCACCGTCACGTCCAGGCCCCGGCGACGTCCCGACCACCCCAGCGCCTGCCCGAGGTTGCCGGCGCTGGCGCACACCACCGCCGCGGCGCCCTGCTCGGCCAAGCGACTCGCGACCAGTTCGGTGCCGCGGCCCTTGAAGCTGCGCACCGGGTTCGCGGTCTCCAGCTTGATGCTGACGGTGCAGCCGAGTCGGCTCCCCAGAGCGTCACACCGGTACAGCGGCGAGGCCAGAAAGACCGGGTCGACCACCTCGCGGGCCGCGCGGATCCGATCAAGATCAAGCCGAGTTCGCAGCACGGCCAGTCAATCTACCCGGGTACCGCATCGCCGCCGCCCGTGCGGATCACGGTGGGCGCCCCCTCACCCCGCTTGATCCATGAGTCCACGCGTAAGACGATCTTGTGGTGGCGCTGCTCGTTGAGATTCATGTTCCGCTGACACCAACCCCGAACCTCCCGCCAGAGGCCTATCCCCTGCCCTGGATCGAGCAGGTGGAGGACTTCCTGGTGGACCTGGAGGAGGAGGGCGCGGCCGAGTCGTACGACTCCGGAACCTCGTTCGGGGAGCACTTCGTGTTCTTTCTGACGGGAGCGGACGAGGCAGGTCTTCTGGCGGCAAGCTCTCGGGTGGCGACTCTCGACGGCGTGCCGGCTGGAGCGTTCGCCCTGGTCACCCATACCGAGCAAGCAGATATGGGCACGGGCCGCCGGGTGGACCTGCCGATCGGAGCCGCCGCCTGCGCTCTTGGCTGAGAGCACGGTGCCCGCTGTGCGGTGTGGGAAGCGGCGGTGGGCTTGCGCTAACGCTCGGGAACGCTCGCGTGGAGATAGGTTGAGCGTTCCAGCGTCTCGCGGGTCAGGCCTGCGCCTGTCAGACGGTCCGCGAGAGCGAACGCCGCCTCGGCATAGCGGTCCGTGGGCCCGTCGTTCTGCGGGCCGCGGAATCCGGCCTCCCGCATCGCTGTGGCGAGTTCGGGATCGGCGACGTCCCGGAAGTCTCCGTAGAACGGCTCGAAATCCAGGACGGTTACGCCGTCGCGTACATAGGAGAATCGGGTCGCGCGGTTCACCGTCATGAAGTGTGAGGCGACGGCGGTGCCGCGGGACAGCTCCTCACGGCGTTCGAATCCGACGGTGCTGAACGCCTCCAGGATCAGCACGTTGCCGCCCACGTCGGCGACGGCGAGATATGACATTCCCGCTTCCTGTTCGAGGTCCTCCAGCGTCGTGACCTGAGGGAAGGTCGCCGTTTGGACGACTGTGGCGCCGATACGGCGTACTGCCTCGCGTGAGGTTGTCCGGCGAATCAGCGTGGCGCAGTAGTTGTCGGCGAGGAACCCGCCGTTGTCGCCTTCGAACAGCCAGGCGTAGTCGTCGACCGTGGAGACCATGAGCCGATCCTCGCGACTGATCAGCGGTCTGCGCTGCGTCAACGCGGAAACTGGTCGTGCTCGCGCAAGGTGCGCCACCAGACCGAGCGGATCTCGTGGGCTCCCCACGCGTTCGGTTCGATGACGCCGCAGAACCACAGATCGCGGTTGACGGGGCGCGGGTCCGGTTGGGCCGGGTCGCCGGTTGCGGCGCCGTGCCCGTGGAAGTGGGCGTGCACGTCGGCGGTGAGCGCGCCGTGGCGGCGGGCTGCCTCGGTCAGGACGGTGTTGAGGTCGGCGAGCACGGCGGGACCGTCCGGCCAGGCCGGGAGTCCTCCGGCCGGCAGCACGCCCGTGCCGTCGCTCGGGTCGTAGACGGTGGTCACCACGATGACGGCTTCGGGCCCGGCCATGGCTCGCAGGGTGTCGAGGATCCGTTCGGTGCGTTCGGCCACCTCGGTGACCACCAGGCGAGCGGCGGCGGTGTCGCCGTAGGCGGCCATCAGGTCGTTGCCGCCCATGCTGAGCGTCACCAGGTCCGGGCGGGCCTGGATCTGCGGGAGTTGGCTGCGCAGCACCTCGGTGGTGGTCGCGCCGTCGCGGGTCAGGTTCTGCGCGGCGTAGCCGAGAGACCGCAGGTCCCGGCCGGCCCAGTCGGGGAAGTCGCCGTCGCGGTTGCGGTGCAGCAGGCTGGCGGCGCCGCGACCGGGGCCGCCGGCGTACACGTCGATGGACATGGAGTCACCGAGGGCGACGTATACCGGCTGCATGATCTCCATGGTCGGGCGGCTCCGGCGTGAAGTCCAACGGAATAGCCCGGCCGGACGGGACGCGACGGCGGGCGCTGACCCGTACCCCTGAATGTCATGATCGAGCGCGATGAGCGCGAGTGACGAGCTTGAGCGGCCCACTGATGAGGTTCGGCGGCACCACCTCACGAAGGTCAACGACGTGGTGCGCCGCCCCGGCATGTATGGGCGCGACGAGCTGGCCGAACGTCTGCTGCTCGAGGCGATGGCCGCGGTGGACGGCCGTCTGGAGCAGTGGTGGGCCGAGTGCGACGAGCTGCGCGACCGCGGCGCGTTCACCGCGACGGGCGTCATGGGGGCCTACCGCCACATCGTGCCGGCGATCGCCTCGCGCGATGCGACGGCCTCCGTGTACGCCGAGATCGCCCACCGGCTCGGCTGGCTGGAACTCGACCGCGCGTTGTCGGCGGCGGAATTCCAGCGGTTGAGCGCCGGCGTCGAGGAATGGGTGACCCACGACCGGACCCTGTCCGAGCTGATCGGCACCTTCGGCCGTCCGTCGGTGTGGATCGGACCGACGAGTGCGGAGCATGCCAAAACGCTCGCCTATGGCGCGGCCGGCGGTGATGCCCTGGTCTGTTTCCACGTGGCAACCGACCTCTCGCCGGCAGCGCCGAACGGGCGTGCGACGGTTCTCGCCGTGCGGCATCGGCGTGGTCGTTTCGCAAATGCCTTCTCCTTCACGCCGGCGGGCACGCGGCGCAAACCCGGGCATGGATCACCGAGTCTTCCCCGGGAAACCGTCTGGGTCTTCCACGGTGCGGGCGCACGTTTCGCCTCCGGTGTGTTCACCACCCTCGCCGCCGGCCTTCGTTGGGCTGCTGAGCATCGCGTCACGGGGATTCTCGCCGAATACCCGATCGGCGGCGCCTACGACGTGGCGGTTGACGAGGGCCGCTCGGCAGCGCAGCACGGCAGCCTGCAGCAGGTACATCTGGTCGACGGCCGGCGCGACTGACCCGCGCCGGCCCGGCCGAGGATCAGTACCGGCTAACCTGCTGCGCGTGGATTACCGCGTGGGTGACGTGCTGCGCGTCTCGTGCCCTTTCACGCCTGCTGTCGTCACCGGTGTCAACGACGCCTACCTGAGCGTCCGCTGGCCGTGGTGGGAGATCGATCCGGACGCGGACGGCATCCGCTGGAACGGCGTGGTCGCGGTGGGCCGCGACGACCCGGACGAGCTGTTCACGACCGATCCACCCGCCCGCTGTCTCGAGCCTGGCGATTCCTGCCTGGTCGGGATCGCACCGCGGATCGTTCACGTCATCGAGGTGGATCATCATGATCCGCCGCAGCAGACCGGCTGGTTGCCCCGGCCCCACCTGAGTCTGGTGGTTCTGCCCGCCGGCGTGGCCCTCGATCCCGGCGCGGAGTTTCAGGGCATCAGCATCGAGCCCGGCGGCGGGATCCCGTTCGCCATCGACGTCAGCTTCCGGCCGTACGCCTTCTTGGAGGCCGGCGACGACGTCGCCGACGCCGCCAGGCGCGCCTGGCGCTTCGAGGATCCGTGGACCTGGACGGCATATGACGGCGCGGGCGGTGTTCCGGCCTGGCCGCTGACCCTGCTCGCCGGCAACGCGGATCCGGCGGCCGTCGCCGCGGCGACGGCTGCCGGATCACACGACACAGAGACCGTACGCTGGCGCCGGGCAGCCGGGCTCCCCGACAGCTCCGTTCTCCCTGATCAATGACTGGTTCCCCGGCTTGCGGCGGCCTTCTACGGGCCCACCCTCTACCTCACCATCGACGACCGGCATCCGATTCACGCCGGCGCCGGCTGTCAGCCCGTCGCGGGCGACAACACCAAGGTCACCTGCGGGCTCGGCGAGCTGACGGAACGCCTGCGGATCCACACCTACGACCGCAACGACACCGTCGTCAACGAGACCCGGCTCAAGCTGATCGCCCGCGGCGGCTCCGGCAGTGACACGATCACCGGCGCCTCGGCCGGCGACCTGATCCATGGCGGCTCCGGCGCGGACCGGCTCTACGGCAACGGGGGCGACGACAGTCTGGTCGGCGGTTCCGGCAACGATCGGCTCTACGGTCGCAAGGGCGCCGACACGCTCTACGGCGGCGAGGGCAACGACCGCCTGGCCGGCGGCAAGGGCAAGGACAAGCTGTACGGCGGGCCCGGCAAGGACCGTCTCAGCTAGCGCGTCGTCCACCGACGTTCACCGGGTGGTTCCGGGGGATGTGGTGAGGCCACCGCCCCGGAGTCCGTTGAACTACCCGAGCCGGGCTCGAACTCCCGGGCCCGGATCCGCGGTCTGCTCGGCTACCGGCCGGGCGACCGCGGATAGTCACGCTGGGCGACCCAGGCGGCGATCTGGGCGCGCGAGGTGAAGTCGAGTTTGGTGAGAATGTGTTCGACGTGCGTGTTGGCAGTGCTCCTGCCGATCATGAGGCGGTCGGCGATCTGCTGATTGGTCATTCCGGCCGCCACCAGTTCGGCGACCTCGCGTTCGCGACGGGTCAGCGGCGCCCAGGTCGTCTGCTGCGGTGGTGGATCCGCCGGTACGGACGCGAGCGGATCACCGGCGGCGTAGGCCATTCCCGCATCGGGATCCAGCTTCTGGCCTTCGGCGAACGCGACGGCGAAGCGGCGGTCGCCCAGTTTCTCGCGGACCTGCCGTTGGGCGTGGGCGCGGGCGGCCATCAGGTCGGGCGCTCCCATCTTGTCCATGCCCATGGCATGCCATGACTGGTCCACGACGCCCAGCAGGCGAGCTGCGGTCTCCATGTCGCCGTCGGCCACGGTAGCCATGGCGAGCAGGTTCAGTACGAGGTGGCAGCCCATGCTGTCGCCCAGCTGCCGTTTGAACCGCAGCGCTTCGCGGCCGTAGGTGATCGCCTCGCTCGGCTGGTCGCGGCCCAGTTCGGCCGTGGCACGCAGCCAGTCGGCATAGGAGCGCATCCAGCCGTCGCCTCGCCCGTCACACAGCGTGCGGCATTCCTCAGCGACGGCGGCGGCACGGTCGCATTGGCCGGTCAACGTCAGCGCCAGTGACTGCGCCGCCAGCGCGAGTTGCAGGCCCGTGCCTGGATCACCACCGTGACGATGCAGCTGCGCCGCCTTCCTGCCCATGGCCAGCGCCCGTTCCTGGTCGCCCTGGAACGACGCCGCCACGCTGGCGACGTAGGCGGCCCAGCCCAGCGCGGCGACGTCGCCCTGCGCCTCGGCATGCCGCCGGCACTGCGCGAGCCGGGTCTCACCCGCGTCGAGGTCGCCCTGCGCGATGGCGAGCCAGCTACACACCCACGTCGCCGTGGTCAGCGCCGGCCCGGCGGCGAGATCCCGCTCCAGAACGCGGTCCAGGTGGTACCTGCCCTCCCGCATGTTCCCGCAGGCGAGCCACAGGTAGCGCAGCGCGGCCGCCAACTCCAGCCCGGCACCGTGCTCGGCCGGACCGGACAGGCTGAAGTCCAGCGCCGCGCGCAGATTGGGCAGTTCCCCGCTCATCCGCCGGTGCCATGCCAGCTGGTCCGGACCGCACCACTCGGCGTCGAAGCGGCGGGCCAGCCGCAGGTAGTAGTCGAGGTGCCGGCGCTGCACTGTCTGCTGCTCACCGGCCTCGCGCAGCAGGTCGAGCCCGTACTCCCGGATGGTGTCCAGCAAGCGGTATCTGGCCTCGAACGGGGACCGGTCGTACAGCAAGATGGACTTCTCGACCAATCCGGTTACGAGCGCCACCATCTCCTCGGCGGCAAGCTCGTCACCGGCGCACACTTCCTGCGCCGCCGCCAGGTCGAAGTCTCCGGCGAACACCGACATTCGCCTCCACAACAACCGTTCGTCCGGGGTGCACAGGTCGTGGCTCCAGGCGATCGCCGTCCGCAGCGATTCCTGACGGCCGGGCACCCCCACGCCGCCCCGGCTCAACAGCCTGAACCGGCCGGCGGACCGTTCCCCGATCACATCGGCGATCTGCTGAACGGGCAACGCCCGCGTCTGAACCGCGGCCAGCTCGATCGCCAGCGGGATTCCATCCAACCGCCGGCACAGCTCGGCCACGGCGCCGTGATTGTCCCGCGTCAGAGTGAATCCGGGCGCGGCCGCGCTCGCCCGCTCGACGAACAACAGCACCGCGGCATCCCGTTCCCGGTTCTCCGGGCCACCGTTGCCCTGCCGGTCCGGGTCCGCGACCGGTAGCGGCAGCAACGGGAAGACATGCTCGCCCTCCACACTGAGCGGCTGCCGGCTGGTCGCCAGCACCTGCAACTCGGGCGCGGCGCGAAGCAGCCTGGCGGCCAGTGCCGCACACGACTCGGTCAGGTGCTCGCAGGTGTCCAGAATGAGCAACAACCGGCGCGTCGCGAGGTGATCCGCCAGCACTTCCGCCTGCGGACGCAACGTTTGCTCGGGTACGCCCAGCGCCTGTGCGACGGCCTCTGCCACCAGGTCGGCGTCGGCCAACGCCGACAGGTCAACGAACCAAACGCCGTCCTCGAAGGCCCGCTGCAGCTCGGCGGCCAGACGTAACGCGGTGCGTGTCTTACCTACCCCACCCACCCCAGTGATCGTCACCAACCGGGCGGTCGTCAGCAGACGCCGGAGTGCCGTCCGCTCCCGAGTACGGCCCACAAAGCTCGACAGCTCAGCCGGCAGATTACCCCGATGCCGCCGCTCTCGCCCCGCCACGTCAGCCTCGCCGTCTACGACCTAGCCCAGTCGGCTACGCCGCATAACCGGTCGTCCGGCGCCGGCCGCGGCATTCACCCGGCCGAGGAGGGTTCCGGGTGTGCCCCGGGAGAACGGCTCTAGTGCAGAGAGCTGATTGACTGCCGCAGAGGCGGCGTTCGCGATATCAGCCACAGGGCCGGCTGCCGCACGTTACCGAGCGTGAGCCGACAGCCGACGGATGCGGCAATGTCGTGAAGCTCGCACAATGCCCGGATCCCTGCCAGGTCGATGAAACGCAACCGTCCGAGATCCAGAGTGATCGCCGTCGGTGCGTGCAGCTCAAGCGTTTCCCGGATCCGGCGACGGAGCAGGTCGACGGTGGCGAGGTCGAGTTCACCGCCGACAGTGAGGCACATTTCGGCGGGTCCGGTCGCGGTTACATCGATCTGCAGGAACCAGGACTGGTTGATTCGGTCTTCGGTCATTGATGCGCCTCGCTCCTGAAGCCAATCGGCACAGCATTCGCTGTACGTGTCGCCCCGAAAGGAATCCTCGCTGGCGCGCGGCTCCACGGAATCGGTCACATAACCGATTTCAGCGCCGGGCCGGCAGGCACGAGGTGCCGGCGCGGGTTGATGGCCCCGATCGAACGGCGCAGCAGCGGGTTCCTCGCCGAGCACGCCGGCGACGCCACGGCCCGCCGCAGGAGCTCGCCGGATGCGGGTGCGCAGACCCGTTCGCCAGCACCGCTATCGTACGAACGGGTGCCACTCGCGAATGCCGAGGAGATCGACCCCGGCCGTCGAGAAGTAGGGGTCGGCGGCGAGGAGGGCATCGACCGCGGCACGATCGGGCGCCGCCACGATGATCACCGCGCCGGAGTCGTCGGCGAGCGGGCCGGCCATGCGGACCACGCCCTGGTGGTGCAGGTCGACCAGACGGCTGCGGTGGGCGGGACGTGCCGCCAGCCGTTGCGGGGTCGGGGTGAAACCGAGTTCGATCATCCACATGCCCGCACGGTAGGAAGGATCCGCCGTTCGACGCTGTATCAGTTGATACATGAGTTCATTGGCGTCCATCCCGGCACTGCGAGGTCTCAGCCCCGCAGCGCTGGGCATTCTGGCGGGCCAGGCGCGTGCTGCGCGTTTCGCCGCGGGCACCGTGCTGCGGCCCGCCGGTGAGGTCGCCCGCTCGGTGGTGTTCCTGCTGTCCGGCACGATCGTTGCCACCCACGTCGGGTCCACGGGCGTCGAGGTGTGGCCTGAGCGGTGGGCCGGCCCGGCCGTCGTGGACAAGCCCGCGGTGCTGGACGGTGGCGTACCCGTGACGGGTTTGACGGCGCTGACCACGGTTTCCGTGCGGCTGCTGGATCGCGCCGGTTTCCTGGATCTGCTGGAACGGGAGCACTCCGTGCGTACGCACGTGCTGGCGAAGCTGGCGCGCGACGCCATGGCCGGCCGGCAGCGACTGGTTGAGGCCGTCACCCTGCCCGCCGTGGCGCAGGTGGCTGTCTGGCTGACCCAGCTGACCGAAGGTCAGCGGGTCGTGTGGCGCGGAACCCAGGAGCACCTGGCCCACACGCTCGGGCTCAGCCGGGTCACCGTGAACCGCGCGCTGGCGCGTCTTGCCCGGGACGGCGCGATCGAGCTGACCGGGCACGGGATCGTCATCGTCGACCGGTCGCGGCTGGCCGCGTTCACGGGCGGGTCGTGAGCCGCCCGTAAGATCTCGTCAATGGGCTGGGAGGCGCTTGCGCAGTGGGGTGACGACGTCGTTCGCGTCGAACCGCTCGCCGGTGGGGTCGCCAACGACGTGTGGAGCCTGCGCGTCAACGGGCACCTCGCGGTGGGCCGGGCCGGCACCAGGAGCGACGCTGACCTCGCGTGGGAGACCGGCCTGCTCGTCCACCTCGACCGTGCGGGTCTGACCGTGCCGGTGCCGATCCCGACCACGGACGGCCGGCTGTTCGCGGACGGTCTGGTGGTGATGACCTATCTGGAGGGCGGACCGCCCGAGACGCAGGCCGACTGGCGTCGCGTGGCCGCCACGCTCCGCGAGCTGCATCGGTTGACGCGGGACTGGCCGCAGCGTCCGGGCTGGCGGTCGTCGACCGATCTGCTGCACGCCGAGACGGGGACGAGGATCAACCTCGGCGCGATGCCGCCGGAGGGCGTCGCCCGGTGCCGGGCGGCGTGGGCGCGGTTGTCCGGGCGCCGGACCTGCGTCGTGCACGGCGACCCGAATCCTCGCAACGTCCGCATCACCGCGGACCGGGTTGCGCTGATCGACTGGGACGAGTCGCACGTCGACGTCCCCGACCTCGACCTCGTGCTGCCCGGCAACGCCGCCGGCCTCGACGACGACGCGCACGACATCGCCGCTCAGGCGTCGGCCGCCTGGGAGGCCGCCGTCTGCTGGGACGACGATTATTCGGTCAAACGCCTCGCCGAGGTTCGACCGGTCTGAGCCCTGTTTTCCGCCGCACCGATGAGTTGGCGCCCGCTGCGACGTATCTCTGGGGACCGCACCTTCACGGACCCGGAGGAGTACCCATGCCCACCGTCCAGGCCATCATCAGCACACCGGACGTCGAGCGTCAGCGCGCCTTCTACGAGCGGCTGCTCGGCGCCGTTCAGACCAGCCGATTCCCTGCCGACGGACAGGTCTTCTTCGTCGGTCTGCGACTCGGCGACTCCGAATTCGGGCTGGTCGACGAGGCCGACACCGACCTGTCGGTACCGTCGCGGATCCTGCTGAGCGTCGAGGTCCAGGACGTCGACGCGCTGCTGGGACAGGTGGAGGCAGCGGGCGGGCGGCTGCTGGGCCCGCCGACCGACATGCCGTGGGGTCAGCGGGTGGCCCACATTCACGACCCCGACGGCAACATGGTCAACCTGACCCAGACCCTGCCGGGATGATCCCTTCGGGGTTCGTCAGGGGCGGTTGTGGACGAACCACGCGTCACCGGCGGGCAGGGCGACGGCAACCTCCCAGCGGCTCAGATCGAGGTTCGGGGCCAGCGCCTTGAGCTGGCCGGCCGCGATCCAGGCGTCGTCGCCCGGCACCGGGCGGCGGCCCACCTGGAACTGCAGCATGGTGCCCCAGGAGGCGACCAGGCGGGCGTCCCATCGGCGCCGCCATTGCGCCAGCACCTCGGCGAGCTTCTGCTGATAGTCCCGGGTGAGCGCGCCGTTGAAGTCGACCCAGTACGCCGCGCTCCGCACGTCGCTGGTGGGAAGCAACATGAGCAGGACGCTGTCCGGTGTGAACCAGTAGTCGGTCTGGGTCACCAGCCGTACGCGGTCGAGCACGCGGGCGTGCAGGTCGGCGTGCTGGAGCAGCCGGTCGTAGACGGCTCGCTCCAGCGCCGGGACCGAGGTGGGCAGCGGCACGTCGGACACCAGGGCGGTCAGGTCGACACCGGTCATGCCGTACGCGTAGTAGTCGGCCTCGCCTTCCTCGACCTGCTCGTCCTCGCTGTAGTGACGGTAGGAGAGCCAGGGCTCGGACGATTCGGCCGCTTCGGCGAACGCGCGCAGTTCCGACTCCGGCGGCGCCGGCGCGGGCTCGGACCGGAGTCGCACGGTGTCGTCGAAATCGTCGGTGACCATGACGGGCTGGTATCCGGTGACCGGGACCAGCGCGTCGGCAGCCTGCCAGGCCTCGTGCAGGCGATCCGGTTCGACGCCGGCGATCAGGACGGTGCCCGCCGGGCCGTACCCGATCGGCAGGCCGGCCAGCGGCGTGCCGGCGAATGCCGCGCTGATCTCGTCGAGGTGGTAGCGCACGGCGGAAAGTATGCCCGCATACTCGGGAGCCATGGGGTTTGCGGACGAGTGGAGAGACCTGGTTCCGGGCAGAGACCGCGTTCCCAGCATCGGGGTCGCGGTCGGCGACCGCGACGGCGCGGTCTGGACCGCCGGCGACGACCTGCTGTTTCCGGCGTGCTCGATCAGCAAGCACGTCGCCGCGTTCGGCACGCTGCGGCTGGTCGCTGACGCGACCCTCGACCTCGACGCCGACGTCAATGCCTATCTGTCGGCCTGGCAGTTGCCAGGCGGCGGCACGGTGACCGTACGCCAGGTGCTGTCCCACACGGCGGGGCTGACCAAGAACTGGTTCCCCGGGTACGCCGTCGGAGAGCCGTTGCCGACCTTGCAGCAGATCCTGCGGGGTGAGCCGCCGGCGAACACGCCCGCGGTCCGGCGGGAGCTGCCGCCGGGCAGCCAGTTCCGCTATTCCGGCAGCCACTACGCCGTTCTCGAGCAGTTGCTGACCGACGTGACCGGGACGCCGTTCGACACGCTGATGGCGGCGCTCGTGCTGGACCCGGTCGGCATGGTGGACAGCAGTTTCGATCAGCGGTTTCCCTACGAGCACGAGGAACGCGCCGCCCGCGGCCATGCCGGTGGCGTCCCCGTGCCCGGTGGCTGGCACACCCAGCCGGAGAGGGCCGGCGCGGGCCTGTGGAGCACCCCGGCCGACCTGGTGCGGTTGGAGCAGGAGATCAGCCGTGCCGCCGTCGGCGAATCCGCGCTACTGCCGCCGGGTCTGGCCGCGCAGATGCTGACGCCGCAGGTGCCTGGCGGTTTCGGTCTGGGCACCGAGCTGGGTGAGGGCTGTTTCGGGCACACCGGGCAGAACACGGGCTTCAGGTGCTTCTCATTCGCCTGGCCGGCGTCGGGGACAGCGGTCGCCGTGATGACGAACGCCGAGGACTGCCACGAGACGCTGCGAGCCCTCAGCGAACTGGCCGCCCGTCACTTCGGCTGAACAGGGTTGTCGCTGCAGTCGAGGGGTCCGCAATTCGTGTGCCGGGCTCCCACGAATGCCGCTTTGGCGGCCGCTACGGCGCTCGAAACTGCCTTGCGACCTAGACGCCCTCGTCATCCGCGGCCGCCGATGCGTCCTTGAAGCGCAATACCGCAATATTCTTCCATTGGACGAAGATGCGTTCGCCGCTATTGAGGTCGGTGTGGATGCTCACCTGATCGGTAAGAGCATTGAAGCCCCCGATAGGGATCATGCCACCGTCGACCGCGCAACAACCAGCTTCCCGTTACCGTGCAGTGGAGGTCGAGTCCACTGCAGAGCGGCGGACATTACCACAGAAATATCGCCAAAACAAGTTGACCTTGATTGATACGCTGCTCTCCGCCTTATCCCCCTGGAGAGAGACACCGAATTGAAGAAGCTATCAGGCGTCGCGTCCGTGCTCGCGCTCTCGTTCGGAATCGCTATCGCCCCGGCGGCGGCGGCCAACGCCGCGACCGACAGGAGCGGCGCGGAACGGTTGAACATCCCGAACAGCAGCGCGTGCAAGGCCGGCCGCACGGTCATGCAGGGCATGGTGGCGGGGCCGGGCGGCCAGCTCTACATCATCTTCACGAAGGCGGCCGGCGCGGAGCCGGTCCTGTCCCGGTGGTTGCGCGACGGCACGACCTGGGACGGCGCCAGCTGGACCTGCGCGGGTGCGCCGACCTCCATCCCGACCCTCGGTCACGGCAACGACCTCGCCTACAACGCGAACTATCTCGGCCAGGGCCCGGCCCTGATCGCCACCCAGGGAAGCCAGTCCGCGTTCCTGAGCGACAAGGTGACCGTCGTGCGCCTGAACGCCGACGGGACGGTGGGCACGGCCAGCGAGGTGCGACTGCCGATCGGCAACATCAGCGGCCTCTGCTACAGCGCGACGGCAGCCGGCGGAGCCGGCAAATATGCCGCCCGGCGGCTGGGCAGCCTGTGGACCCACCCCGGTTCCGGAGCGCTGACGAGCGGGTGGACGCTGGTGAAGAGCAACCTGACGAGTCACGACAACCGTTCCGACCAGGGCATCGACTGCTCGGAGAACTACATCTGGAACACCAAGTCGATCAACACGTCGACACCCGCAACCGGATGGAACTGGGTGTACCAGTACAACTGGTCCGGCGGCGATGTGGAGAGCGACATCGGCATTCCGGGTAACGACCTGACCGACGAGATCGAGGACATCACCCACGTGGGCGGCGAATTCTTCGTCGGTGTCAACCGGAACGACGGGCTGGCCGACTCCGTGAAGGTGCTCACCGAGTAGGCGCGAGCAATCGCCGATAACGGCTCCGATCCACATCCGGATCGGAGCCGTTATCGTTCCTGCTGGCGGAGCCAGGCGGCCTTCGCGGCGGCGCGCTCCTCGTCGGCTCCCGCGGCTCGCAGCAGTTCCAGCACCGGCCAGTAGGCGATCGTCTCGGCCTGCGTTCCGACGACCACGCGGTGCAGATAGTCTCCGAGGACCTCGCCCAGCACGATGCGGTCACTGCTGATTTCGCGGAGCTTCGCCAGCGCCCGCGCGTGTCCGCCGGCGAAGTCGCCGGCATCGAGGTGGTCGAGCACGGCGTGGAGGCGAGCACTGTCCCTGCGCCGGCTGTCGTCCAGCTCAGGCTGTCGCATGCCGCCACGGTACGCCTCACTTGTCGTTCAACCTTCGACTCCCAACGGCGCCACGGCGGAGCAGCCCGCTGCGTCGTCGACGGCGACTACAGCGAGTGCCGGCCAACCCGCCGGGCGCGGGCAGGGACCGGGCCAATCGCGCTTTCTCAGCGGCAGATCCGGATGGGTAGTCACCGTGTCTTGATCAGCTCAGTTGCCGCCTGCGGGATGGAGGACGGGTTTGATCTGGATCAAGACATCCCGCAGTTGAGCGGCTCCCCGGCGGAGTCCTGGATCAGCCTCTTCGATCAATGCATTGCACATTTGCACAGCGGTGTCGCGCTGGTTCGCATAGATCTCGAACACATGGTGGGCGGCGGAGTAGATCCAGTCAGCATGGTTGGCACCGGCGCTGGCCAGTGCTCGTACCACGGTGGTCAGGCCTTCTGCGTCCTCCCGCCGCAGCAGAGCCTCTGCGGTCGCATGAGTGACGAACGTGTCGGCGGCGTCGAGCAGGAGTCCCTGCAGCGGCTGACTGGCCTCGGGCATGTCTACGAACCTTGCCATGGCCTGGCCGGCGTCCGCTCGGTCTCGGTAGTCCGCGCTACCCGCCAGCCGTGACAGTTCCTCCACCACCGCACGTCGCGTCTCGATGTCCATAGGTGCCATCATTCAATGCCTTCAGCCGGGAGTGCAGCCGACCGACCCGGACCCCGTGCGCCATTGATGCTTGCTCGGCACTGAAGGTGGCGTTCCACGCACCGGGTGCGGCACGAGAATAGCTGCGCGTCGTCACAGGGCGACCGACTTCTGTGGCCTTGCCATGATGCGATCCGAATGCCGGATCGAGCGAGGGAGATCTCCAGGAGCGCGGCGCGGACGAGCCGGATTGCTTCGGCGTCGACATCCAAATACAGCCGACAAGTCGCGTGGGAGGCCAAGGGACGCGGCGCTCCGTGGGCCGAGTTCCAGAGACAGTTCCTGGCCGATGAGCGTCAATGCGCCTGGACCGGGCGCGACCGTGCCAGCGCCGTTGATCACCTCGTCTACCCAGCCGTCGTAGCGTAGTCGAATCAGCATGACGTGGACGCCGGCAGCGGCGAGGCTCAGCGTGTACTCGTTGTCGGTCTGCCAGACGTCGATCCGGTCGACGTGTAGTCGGGGAGGCGCCGGAGAACCCGCCGGCCAAGCTGTTCGCGCCGATGGGGGTGGGGCGGTTCCTCGCCGACGAGACGCAGTTCCCGTCGCTGGCGGCGTTCCGCAAGGACTTCGACGAGGCGGAGAGCCAACTCTACGAGCGCAGCGAGATCGACAAAGCGTAGAGGACGTCAAAGTAATCCTGCGTGCGAACGGAGGCGGCGCGCGCCGGTGACCCGATACCCGGCCGCTATGTCGATCAAGATCAGACAGTTCGGTTCCGCGGTGTCACGCCGGGGTGACGCCCTTGGGCGCTGGACTCGTGACGTCCGATCGAGCGGCACAGCACCCCGCACGACCGGATCGCCCCAGGCGCCCCAGTCGGTGACCGACTGCGGATCGAGAGGAGGCAACGCACCCGACGCGCGGCAATGAGGCACGGTATACACGAAAGCGGGGTCTTGGCGGCCCGACGACATCGCGTACGACTCGCCGATGCCGGAGCTGCGCCGCAGAGATCTTTCCGCGCCGCCGAACCCGCAACCCCAGCCACCGTTGTCCGCTGGGGTGCGCGGAGAGCGGCTACTTCTTTACTTGGATCTACGACCTGGCCCGGCCAGGCTGGGTCGAGGTAGCCGGTGGGATCGCTCGCTTTGCGGCTGTCCACTCGGATCCTATGGGTGTGACTCTCATCTGGCATGCTCCCACCGGTTACCGCCCGGGGAGTGGCTCAAGAGAGGTTTGTCCCAGCTCAAAGTAGCTTTGCCCTCCCTGATCGGCGTCAACGACGTGGCAGCCTGAGGGAGGACCAGCGTATGAGACCAGATGAGCGCAGCTGATCTTGGTTCGGAGTGGAGCTGGAATCGAATCAGAACGGTGCGGGGCCGCTACCGGTGAGTGTCACCAGGATCTGCGTCGCGAGCAGCTTCCGGACGCCGGTGACAGACACCGACCCGATCTGGTCGTACGGCAGTTCCAAGGAAAGCCCCTCGCCGGCGCTGCGGATGTCTGCGCTGGTTTGGTCCGGACGAAATGTGCCGCCCCAGCCCACGAGACCTCCGCGCTGATTGGTGCTGAGCGAAGCCATGCCGGACACTTGGGTGCCGCCAGCGAGGGTCAGCCTCGCCGGACCGGAGTAGGTCGTCATAGCGCCCAACGGTAGCCTGGCCCCCCAGCATTGCGGCCCACCCGTGGGCGATCTGGCCAGCGTCGGATCCCCGCCTTGACGAGTATTCGATGCACGACCGGCCTCAGCGGCAGCGCGCACGATCGGCGGCAGAAAGCGTGCATCGGACAGACCAGCTCCGAAGAACGATAACCAGAACCGAGCGGGAGAATGCAGCCCTCCACGCCGCGATATTGATCTTGCAGAATGTCGGACGTATTGCCGAAGTTGAACGTCTGGCCGATACCCTTTGCTACGGAGCCCGTCAAGGATTGCTAGTCCGGTTCGCGTAGTCCGGAGGGCGAGTTGTACCCAGGCGACAGTTATATTTCAAGGCGTGAGACTGTTGATGATCGTTGGTACTACGACATGGTCATCATTGCGCGTAACTATCCTTTTGGCCCCGCTGCCTATTTCGGCAGAATGGTGGACTTCGGGGATGCTTACCCCGGCGGCGGCGGAGGTTCGGGTGACGCTGGAGTCCCGGAGTACGCAAAGGAATTGCTCATTTGGCTCGCCAATGCTGCAGGATCTGGAGTTCTCGGAAATTTTCTATACGCCACCCTCAAGTCTGCAGCTATGCGGCGACGGAATCGCCGTGAATCAATAGTGGCGTATTTGACCCCACATGAGGCGGCCTTCGCGGCCGCCTTCGCTCTGTCCATATTCCGCTTCGGTTGTGGGTTCCCAGAAGACCCTCGTGGATACTTCGTCCGTTCCGTGTCTCAGCCCCACGGAACAGATGAATGGCTTGTCGACCTCAGCTTGACACCGTATGACTCCATGCCCTTCAAGGTGCGGGTTTTCGGCTGGGATAACCAGATTCATGAGGTAGTTGCCCACATTTGGTAGAAAGCCAAGCTTCGATTTCTATGTCCTGGCAGCTGCGTCGGCCACCCGTTCGCATCGCCCTCTCATCGGCATGAGTGATCGTCCCTCAACTGCCGACGTAGCGGCGCGCTAACGACTTGTTTCGCGGCTCTGCTCTATCCCGTGGCCAATCCACATGTTGACACCCATGAAGCTGCATCCGCAGATCACTATAATCGCTACGAGAATCCCAGCGAGCCATGCAAGTATTTTGCGGTAGCTAACATCCGAGGGCCCCCAGGACGGCACAAGTGGATCGTCTTCGGGCGAGGACATCCTTCCACGGTATCGGTGTCGAGGTGGATCGCACGCCTTTTGCGAACGCACTCAACTCGCCAGATCCGTGCGCTCAAAGGGCCGCTTTCGGCCCGGGTGGCTGTGAGAGGGCGTCATCCGGTGCCGGGTAGGCGCGAAGCGTGGTGCCCGGGCTGGTTGTCGCAGGTCCGGCAGCCGAGCGGCGCGGCTCGGCGCTCGGCGCAGAAGCCGCCGCGGCGATGCCCGGTCGTCAGGCCGCTGCGCGCTGAGCGCCTTCGGTGGCCGTCGGGTGAGCCTCAGCAGGCGCCTTGACGAGTTTGAGTCCGATCACGGCACCGACGATGCCGGCCAGCATGACCACTTTGATGACGGTGACGGGCTCGTGGCCGGTCGCCATGGCGTAGGCGACGGTCAGGGCGGCGCCGGTGCCGGTCCAGATGGCGTAGGCGGTGCTGATGGGGATGTGCTTGGCCGCGTAGCCGAGGGTGACCATGCTCAGCAGCAGACCGATCGCGAAGATCACGGTCGGCGCCGGGCGGCTGAAGCCTTCGCTACGGCCGAGGGCGGTTGCCCACACGGCTTCGAGCACGGCACTGACGAGAAGTGAGATCCAGGGCATCAGCTGACCGCCTTCAGTCCGACGACACATCCGATCAGCACGGCCAGCAGGGCCGCCTGGCTGGGGTGAGTCGTTCCTTCTTACGCACGACGGCGATTACGACGGTCAGGACGGCGCCGATGCCGACCCAGACGGCGTAGGCGGTTCCGGTCGGCAGGGTGCGCATCGCATAGGCGAGCCCCACCATGCTGAGCACGAGCGTGACGGCGAACAGCGCCGTCGGCTTCGGTTTCTTCAGCCCTTCGGACGCGCCGAGCGCTGTTGCCCAGACCGCTTCGAGCAGTCCGGACACGACGAGCACTGTCCAGGCCATCACAACCTCATCTCGTTTCCGCACGACTGTACGACTACAGGTATAGCACGTTTCCGTACGACTGTGCGACTATCTGTTCATGCCCCGAGTTCTGGACACCGCAGCGCGTGACGCGGCCGTCATCCAAGCCGCCTGGCACGTGATCGCCCGCGAAGGCATCACCGCTCTGACCGTGCGCCGCGTCGCCGCGCAGGCCGGCCTCGCGCCCAGCTCGCTGCGCTACACCTTCCCCACCCAGGCGGCGGTGCGCGAGAAGGCGATCACCGCGGTCTCGCAGCGCTTGAGCCAGCGCATCGCCGCGCTACCCGCCGACCTCACCGCGCAAGCATGGGCTCGTGCCGCCCTCCTCGAGCTTCTACCACTCGACCAGCAGCGCAGCCTGGAGATGGAGGTCTTCCTCGCCCTCGGCATGGCCGCCTTGACCGACGACAGCCTCCAGCCGCTGTGGCAGCAGGCCGACACCGTGGTGCGCGACGTCTGCACCAAGGCCATCACGGCAGCCGGCGGCGAACCCACAGCCGTCCAGGTCGATCGCCTTCACGCCCTGATCGACGGTCTCGCCTTCCACCTTCTCGTCCGTGACCGCACCCGAGGACACGACTGGGCGCAACACGTCGTCGACCGCGAGCTCAGATCCCTCGCCGCCCGCCGCCTGTGACACGGCCCTAGATCAACTGCTTGCCGTTGTTCGGTCTGGAAACTACGGGCAGACAGCCACTTGGTGGATTTGCTGGAACAGCTGGTGGTTGTCCGCCGTCACCCACACCTCAGCGATCTTGCCGTCGGCGAGACGGTAGACCGCGAACTCCTGGATCGTGACAGCGGTGCCCGTCGGCGGCACGCCGAGGAACGTCCCCTGATGGGTGCCGGTGTCGAGGAAATGCGCCGAGAGCCACTGGCCGTCGATGAGCAGGTGACGCAGATGCCACCGGTAGTCGGGGAACGCGCGCACGACCCGCTTCAGGCCCGCGATGTAATCGGGCAGTCCCTGCACTTCGCCGTTGACCGCCACGTCATCGGCGACGAACTCGCCGAGCGAGTCGAACTGGTGCTGGTTGCATCGCTCGTTGTAACGCCGGTAGAACACTTCGAGCTCCCGGCGGCGATCAAGCCCGTCCATCAGCCGATCCTGCCATGGTGCGGGTCACCGCGTGGCCGGCAGCGGGGGGCGCCGGGTCACGCCGAGGCTGGCTGTGGTGACCAGGGCGAGCGCGGCGATGGCGGCCGGTCCGAGGTGCTGGTGCAGGATCAGCAGGCCGGCGAGCGCGGCGGCCGTGGGCTGCAGGCTCATGAGGACACCGAAGACGCGGGTCGGCAGGTCGCGCAGGACGATCAGTTCGAGGGCGTACGGCACGATCGAGGAGAGCACGGCGACCGCCAGCAGGCCGGGGA
Source organism: Actinoplanes sp. NPDC024001 (assembly GCF_040638955.1). Taxonomy (NCBI): domain Bacteria; kingdom Bacillati; phylum Actinomycetota; class Actinomycetes; order Micromonosporales; family Micromonosporaceae; genus Actinoplanes; species Actinoplanes sp. NPDC024001. The sequence goes on along the minus strand of NZ_JBEZZB010000076.1, from coordinate 24,100 downwards.
TCAGGCCGGGACGGCGCAGCGCCTCGCCGGCGCCCGCGGCGCCGAACGGCAGGACGATCAGCGCACCGACGGCGAACGAGACCGCCAGGCCGCCGAGACCGGGCACCGCCGTTGCGACGCGGGCGCCGAACACGATGTATCCGGCGCCGCAGGCGCCGGCGGCGAGGGCCAGCAACAGGCCCGCTGGGGGGATGTCGACGCCGGCGCGCAGACCGAGCAGCGCCACGCCGGTCGCGGCCATCAGCGCCCACAGCAGGTCTGCCGGGCGCCGGGTCTGCGCCAGGGACAGCAGGAGCGGGCCGGCGAACGACGCGGTGACCACGACGCCCTGGGGTGCGATGTTCAGGGCCAGGTAGGACAGCAGGTTCAGGCCGGCGGCGAAGACGCCCAGCAGGGCGGTGGCCCGCCACGCTGCGGCCGTCCAGGTCGACACCCGGGGGCGTACGGCGACGGCGAACACCGCGGCTGCGACGGCGAGGCGCAGGAGGAGCACGCCGGCCGGCCCGGCATCGTCGAACAACGTACGCGCGACGGCCCCGCCGGCCTGCGCGCACATCACCGACACGAGCACGAGCAGCGGGGACGTCGTCTTCATCGCCGCGACCGTAAGCGTGCCGCCGCGCCGGCTGGTACATCCCCGCACCAGGGGCGCGAATGAGCTTGACCGGGCCGGATCTTTCTGGCGGACTGCCGGGGTGAACCGCACTGATCTGGATCTGCGGCTGGAGTGTGTCGCTCGCGGGTGGACACCACAGCAGCGGCTGCACATCGGCGACGTCGCCTGGGCCTTCGCGCAGGGCGACGGCAGCCCCGTACCCGATCGGGTCTTGACGTGGGGTGACCCGCTGGAAGGCTTCGCCGACGTCTGGCTGCCGTCCACCGTGTCGGTGCATCTGGGCAGCGAGATGCCCGCGCGGCGGGTGCGGGCCTGCGTGGCCGAGATTCTGCAGGTGGCGCCGCAGGCCACGGTGGAGGTGTCCGTGCAGCAGGTGGAACTCGTCCGGGCGCTGACGGCGCGCGGTTTCCGCCGCACTGACGGGCCGTGGTTCGCGCGGATGTGGCGCAGCCTCACCGACCTGTCGGATCTGCGGGCGCATCGCGTACCCGAGGGCGTCCGCATTCGCGGGGTTCGCCGGGACGAGTTGGCGCAGCGAGTGGAGATCCATCGTCGCTGCTGGGCGCCGGCCCACATCAAGCGGCTGCTCGGCCTGCCGGTGACCGGCGACGAGAGCGGTTCCCGCTATTCGGCGGACAAGCATCGAGCGGTCATCGGCACGCCGCCCTACCGGGAAGAACTCGATCTGGTCGCGGAAGCCGCTGACGGATCATTCGTCGGCTTCGGGTTGGGGTGGCTCGACCCGCGGTCGGGGTCGGTGTTGTTCGAGCCGGTCGGCACCGCGCCGTCGCACGCGTCTCGTGGCGTTGCGCGGGCTCTGTGCGCCGAGATGCTGCGCGTGGCCCATGATTTGGGTGCCACGCAGGCGGTCGTCGGTCCGCGCGGCGATGACGCCTATCCGGTGCCGCGCAGGCTCTACGAGGGTCTGGGCATGCGCGCGGTCGGTCAGGTCGTCTCGTTCTCGAACAGCGGTCCGGAAAGCCCTTCGGTCAGCTGATCCAGGCCCAGCGAGCCGAGTTCCAGCGCCCGCCGGTGGAACGCGCGCCGGTCGCCGCCGAAGGACGCGCGCCCGTCCAGCCACACCCGCTCCCCCACCTTGTAGGCCAGCGCCTGCCCGGGCCGGCCCAGATAGCGCGCGAGTTCCCTGGACGCGTAGGGGCCCTGATGGCAGCGGTCCCGCAGCAGCTCCAGCGCGGCCTCCGGCGTCCACACCGCCCCGCCGCCGGACGGGACCGGCAGCCGCAGGTGCAGGCCGATGTCGAGCACGACACGCGCGGCCCGCAGCAGCTGCGAGAACAGGTATCCGAGGCGGGCGCCCGGCTGCTCGTAGAGGCCGAGTTCGTCCATGAACCGTTCGGCGTACAGCGCCCAGCCCTCCTGGCAGCCGGAGAGCCCGCCGAGCAGATTGAGCCGCTGCCCGAGGCCGCCCCGGCAGGCCTCGGCGCCGATCTGCAGGTGATGGCCGGGGACACCCTCGTGGTACGCGGTGCTGTACGCCCGCCACGTGGGAAAACTCGTCTGGCCTTCGGGAAGCAGCCACCAGACCCGGCCGGGCCGGGTCAGGTCCTGCGACGGCCCGGTGTAGGCGGTGCCGCCGGACACGGTCACCCGGGACTCGATGCGGCGCAGCGGCGCGGGGATGTCGAAGTGCGCGCCGTGCAGCCGTTCGGTGGTGGCCTCCAGCAGCTCCTGCAGCCACCCGGCGAACGCGTCGCGGCTGTGCAGGGTGCCCGGCGCGTCGGGCCGGTCCAGCCGGTCGAGCACCTCGGGCACACTGCCGCCGAGGGTTCTCGCCTCGGCGGCCAGGTCCGCCTCGATCGTGGTGAACTCGTGCCAGCCCCAGTCGTACAGCTCGCGCAGATCAGGTTCGCCGGCCAGGAAGGTGCGCACCCACAGCACGTACCGCTGCGGCCCGAAAGCCTCCTCGCTGCGCGCCTGCGGCGCCAGCTCGTCGGTCAACGTCGCGGCCATTCTTCGGTACGCCTGGCTCGCGTCGTACGCCGCCGCCCGCAACGACGCCTGCTGGGGTCCGTCGCCGTAGCGCCGCACCAGGGCGAGGTCGTCGTCGATCCAGTTGCGGCACCGCCGCGTGACGATCTCCACCTGACGGCGCGTCGGGAGGTGACCGCGTTCGGCGGCGAGCAGCAGGCTGCCGGCGTACCCCGCCAGGGCCTGGGGAATCGCGGCCTGGCGCGCGCTGACGCGGGCCCAGCCCCGCTCGTAGGCCGCGCCCTCGGTGTCGCGGCCGGGCACCGCGGCCTCGACGGCCTGGCGGATGAGCTGCAGCGGGCCGGTGGCCGCCGCGTGCAGTTCGCGCAGGTCCTCGCCGGCGTCGTGGAAGGCGATGCGGGTGCGGAGCCGTTCGGCGAGGTGCGCGTGCAGCGGGCCGGTCGCGGGCAGGGTCTCGAGCTCGCGCAGGGCGCGGGCGGCGAGGTCGGCGCGGGCCTGGTGGCCGTCCGGGCTGTAGTCGGTGAGCCCGTCGGCCTCCTGCTCACCGGCGTCGACGACCGCCGTGCAGGGGTCGAGTCGGGCCATGTCGTCCAGGAGCCGGCCGGCGAAGTCCTCGATCACGAAAACGATGCTAACCACGCTCGCCGGGACCGATGAGTTCGCGCCGCCGCGGTGGTCTGCACTGTCATGAGCCGACAAGACAGAGGGAGACCTGCGATGCGAAGGCGAACACTGTTGGCCGGCGCCGGGGCGTCGGGTGTGGCGGCGCTGACGACCGGTGTCGTGGCGGGCGGGCCGGCGGTGGCCGGTGGGCCGTGGCGGGCCGGGCTCGCCGCGTTGCGCGCGGCGATGGCGGCCCGTGTCGAGCGAGGTGAGCTGGTCGGGATCGTCTACCTGGTCGCGCACCGCGGACGGGTGCACGTCGACACGATCGGCACGCTCACGCTGGGCGGCGCGAGGCCGATGCGCCGGGGTACGCCGTTCCGGCTGGCGTCGCTGACCAAGCCGGTGATCGCCGCCGCCACGATGATGCTGGTGGAGGACGGTCGGCTGGCGCTGGACGAGCCGGTCGACCGGCTGCTGCCGGAGCTGGCCGGCCGGCGGGTGCTCACCCGTGTCGACGGGCCGCTCGACCAGACCGTCCCGGCGGCCCGGCCGATCACGGTCGAGGACCTGCTGACCTTCCGGATGGGGCACGGCCTCGTCTTCGAGCCGAGCTTCCAGCCGCCGTACCCGATCATCACCGAGGCCGACCGGCTGCAGTTGGCGATGGCGCAGCCGGACCCGCGCACGCCGCACCGCCCGGACGAGTGGATCCGGCGGTTCGCGACGCTGCCGCTGATGTACCAGCCCGGACAGCGCTGGCAGTACAACACCGGTTCGCTGGTGCTCGGCGTGCTGCTCGAACGGGCCGCCGGCCGGCCGCTGGCGGAGTTCCTGCGCCGGCGGCTGTTCGGGCCGCTCGGCATGTGGCACACCGGGTTCGAGCTGCCGCGCGCCGAGGCCGCACGCCTGCCCGGCCTGTACGCGGTGAACCCCGAGACCGGACAGCTGGAGCTGCAACCCGGGTCGAGGCCCGAGGAGTGGACCCGGCCGCCCGCGTTCCCGTCCGGCGCCGCCGGGTTGGCCTCCACCCTCGACGACTACTTCACCTTCAGCCGGTTGCTGCTCAACGACGGCGTGCACCGTGGCCGGCGGCTGCTGTCCGCCGAGTCGGTCCGGCTGCTGACCACCAACCATCTGACCGCCCAGCAGATCGCCGACGCGGGCCCGTTCCCGCTGGCCGGGCACGGCTGGGGTTACGGCATGTCGGTCAGCGTCACCCCGGACGAGGTCTCCGGGCCGGGCCGCTACGGCTGGGACGGTGGTTACGGCACGACCTGGTTCACCGACCCGCACCGGGAGCTGACCGCGATCGCGTTGACCCAGACCGTCGACTTCCTGTTCAACGGCGCCCGGGACGAGTTCCAGCGCCTGGCCGCCGCCGCGGTCAAGGGGTAGCCCGGCGGCCTAGGTGTCCGGGTTCCGGCGGGCGTGCCGTCTCGCGCGGGCCATCCGCCACAGGAACGCCGGGGTGGGCGGGATCCAGCCGAGCTGGGTGGCCAGGCCCAGGTCGTCACGGTTGGCCCAGTGCTCGACGACCTGCCCATCCCTCGTCCGGAACCAGTGGCTGTGGGTGATCGCGAACCGGCGGCCGGTCGGCGGAAACGCCTGGGCGACCTCGCCGTGCTCGTCGTAGGACACGAACGGGCCGACCTGGCGCCCGGACATCGTGCAGTGCACGGCGATCAGGTCGCCGTCGGCGACCGCCTCGTGGATGTCGAACGTCAGGTCGGTGAAGGCGGCTCGCAGCCAGCGTGCGGTGGCCGCGAACGCGGCCGGCCCCGTGCCCCGGCAGGCCGGTGGCTCGCTCCGGGCTTCCCGGTTGACCGCCTGCGGGTGGACGACCCGGGCCAGCTCGTCGAGGTCGCCGGAGGCCATGATGATCATGGAGCGGACGCAGGCGTCGGTGTCGGTGCTGGGCATGCTGCCTCCCCCGGGATGTCTGCTGCCCCCTGAGCAGTATCGATTCCGGCAGGTCGGCGCTCAACGCGTCGTCGCGGTTACGACAGCACCGGGCTCGTCCTGGTCGTTCTCGCGGTGCTCGCTCCCGAGAAGACCTCCAGCTGTCTGGTGACGCCCCGCGGCACCGGGTCCGCGGGCCGGAGCGGCCGGTCATCCGGCGTCCCGGTGACGGGTCGCTGCCCGTCCGGGGCCGGCACGCCCGGCGGGTCGGCGACGGCGGGTGCGACCACCCCTGCCGGGGTGTCGCTGTCGGCCAGCCGGACGACGATGTCCGCTCCCAGGACCAGTACGACGATCGTCGACGCCACCACGTAACGCCTGGAGCTCAAAGCGTGCCTCCGGTCCTGCGGAGCCGTCTCACTGCTGTGTGCATCGACAAGGCCCTTCCCTCGACAGGTGCGAACGGTCGTTGCGGGGTGCCGGCCGGCAATCAGCCACGGACGAAGACGGCGGCGCCCCCGATCTCTTCGCCGCGGCTCCCCTGGCTGACGAGATCTGTTTCTAGCGGCGCGCCGGTTGTCTGGGGCCTGCCCGCAGCGGTCAGACAAACAACGCTGGACAACGCAGTGACAATGGGCGATGGATGTCGCGGCGCAGCGGGAGGTCGGGGATGCCGAGGCCGGAACGGCCCCTGGACGGGCAGGGTGGGCCGGTCGAGCAGCTGGCAGCCGAGCTGCGCCGGCTGCGGGAGAAGGCGGGCAGGCCCGGATACCGGCAGATGGCCGCGCGGGTGAACTACTCGGTGGCGACGCTGTCCGCGGCGGCGTCGGGCCGGCGGCTGCCGACGCTGGAGGTGACCCTCGCGTACGCGGCCGCCTGCGACGGTGATCTTGCCGAGTGGGAGCAGCGCTGGCGGGAGACCGAGCGCCTCACGATGACGCCCGCCGAGGGCCCGGGCGAGGACAACGGGCACCTTCCGTCGCCGTACCCGGGTCTGGCGATGTTCCAGCCGGAGGACGCGGAGCTGTTCTTCGGTCGCAGCGCTCTGGTCGACGAGCTGGTGCGCCGGCTCGAACAGCGGCGGTTCCTGGCGGTGTTCGGCCCGTCGGGCGCCGGCAAGTCGTCGGTGGTGCGGGCCGGGCTGGTCCCGGCCGTCGCCGGGCCGGCGATGGTGCTGACGCCGGGCGCGCACCCGATGGCTGAGCTGGCGGTACACCTCGGGCGGCACGCCGGGGTGCCGGCCGGTGGGCTGCTGGACGAGTTGCGCAAGGATCCGGAGCGGGCGCATCTGCTGGTGCGGCAGGGCCTGCCCGACGGCCCCCGGTGCGGTGATCTTCTGGTCGTGGTGGATCAGTTCGAGGAGACCTTCGCGGCCTGCGCGGATCCGGCCGAGCGGGCGCGGTTCATCGCGGCGCTGCTGGCGATGTGCCACACGCCGGACAGCCGGGCCCGGGTGGTGCTGGCCGTGCGCGCCGACCACTACGCCCGGTTCGCCGAGCATCCGCCGTTGCTGGCCGCCCTGACGGACGCGCAGGTGCTGATCGGCGGGATGAGCCCGGCGGAGCTGCGCGAGGCGGTGACGAAACCGGCCGAGCTGCGCGGTGCCCGGGTGGAGGGCGCGCTGGTCGCGACGATCGTGGCGGAGATGAGCGACTCCCCCGGCGCGTTGCCGCTGGCGGCGCACGCGCTGCGCGAGGCGTGGCGGCGCCGGCAGGGTGCGATGGTGACGCTGGCCGGCTACCTTGCGGCCGGCGGTGTGGCCGGTGCGGTGGCGCACACCGCGGAGCAGACCTTCGACGGGCTGTCGGAGCGCGAACGCGACGTTGCCCGGCAGGTGCTGATCAGGATGGTCGACGTCGGGCCGGACGGGCTGATCACCCGCCGGCGCCTGGACCGTGCCGAGCTGGGCACGATCGAAGCCGCGCCGGCCGTGATCGAGGCGTTCGCGGCGGCCCGGCTGGTCAGCACCGACCGGGACACGGTGGAGATCGCGCACGAGGCGCTGATCCGGGCCTGGCCGCGGCTGAGCGGCTGGGTCGAGGAGAGCCGCGCCGGGCTGCGGCTGCACCGCCAGCTCACCGAGGCGACCGCCGTCTGGGAGTCGCTGGGCCGTGACGAGGGGGCTCTGTATCGCGGGCTGCAGCTGTCGGCCGGCACGGAGGCGGCGGACGCGAAAATCATTGACCTGACCAGCGCGGAACGAGAGTTTCTGCAGGCCGGCCGCGCGTTGCGCGACCGCGAGAGTCGGCTGCGTCAGCGTCGCACCCGCCGGTTGTTCGCCGGGCTCGCCGCTGTGATGGCCGTCGTCTGTGTGCTCGCGGTCGGCGCCGTCGTGTCCGCGCGGGTCGCCGCCGCCGAGCGCGATCGTGCCGTGGCGCGGGAGCTGGCGGCGGGTGCGCGGGCCGCGCGGATGACCGATCCCGAGCTGGCTCTGCTGCTCGCTTCACGGGCGTACCGCCTCCATCCGGACCGCGAGACCGAGTCGGTGTTGCGGCAGGCCGCGACCGACGCTCGCTCGACGTTCGTCATGGAGGGGCACGGCATGGGAATCAGCTCGATCGCGGTTCACGGTTCCCGGGTCGTCAGTGCGCAGACCGATGGCGTGATCACCTTGTGGGATCTGCACGGCCGGTCACTGCCGCTTACTGCGCCGTTCTCCGGCCCACTTGTCGATGTCGCCTCGGACGGCAGTCTGGCGGTGGCGGCCTACGACCCGGGCACCGGCCGCAGCCAGGTCAAGGTGTGGCACATGGTGGACGGGGACAACGCACTGTCGGTGGATCTGCCGACGCCCGCACTCCTGCAGGATGTGGACTACAGCCCGGACGGTCGCTGGGTCGCCGCCATCGGCGCCGATGCGCGCGTCTACGTCTGGGACACCCGGCGAAAGGGGTCGCGGACGTCGCTGCCCCAGACCGGTCTTCCCCACGACCTCGCCTTCGGCCCGGACGGGCGGCTCGCCGTCGTCTCGGACGATGGCACCGTCCGGATCTGGAACGTTGCCGCGACGACGCCGCCCGCAGTGTTTCGGCAGCCGGGCCCGGCCTTTCCCACCTCTGTCGCGATCAGTCCGGACGGCCGCCGGATCGCTGTCGGCGGCAACGAGCAGGTCACGGTCTGGTCCACCGACGGGCGCACCGGACCGGAGATCTACCGCGGCCCGGAGTTCATGTACACCAGCGTGGCGTTCAGCCCGGATGGCCGCCGCCTCGCTGCGGGCAGTCACGAGCGGACCATCCGGATCTGGGATGCCACCGACCGCACTCGCGGCCTGACGCTGCGCGGCCACCGCGGTGCTGTCCGTCAGCTGGCATTCAGCTCAGACGGCCGCAGGCTTGTTTCCGGCAGTGACGACACCACCGTGCGTGTGTGGGACACCACCGCCGCGGCGAACGCCACCATGATCACCATCCCCGTGACCGGCGAAAATCTGGCGCAGCTCAGCGCTGACGGCGGTGTGACCGCCGTTGCCGGCGAACCCGGCACCATCTCCGTCTTCCCTACCCGCGCCCCGCAGAAGGCGAGAACGCTGCGCCTCGCCCCGGTCCAGGTGCCGTCCCTCACCCTCAGCGCGGACGGTCGAGGCGTCGCCGCCACGAGCTCTGACAGCGAGCAGATTCACTGGTGGCAGACGGCGACAGGCGACAAACCAGCAGTGCTCAGTTGCGCGCACGGAGCCGACATGATGACCGGGAACCAGACCGCCCTCAGCGACGACGGCAACGTGCTCGCCGTCGACTGCGGCGACGGCGAGATCCGGGTGTGGCGGGCCGGCGAACTGCAGGCCGCCGCCCGTATCGACGGCGTCGGGCCGATCGCGATCAACCGGGACGGCAGCCTGGTCGCCATCTCTTCGGAATCGACTGACGTCGTGCTGTGGGACCCGGTCGCCAACCGGGTCGTGCGGACGCTGCCCGGGCAGGGCGGGCCGGCTGGTCACATCCGGTTCAGCCCGGACGGGCAGCTGCTGGCCGTCGCCGGAGACGACGAGACGATCCGGGTCTGGGCCGTCGCCGGCGACGACGACCCGGCCGTGCTCACCGGCACCGTCGGGGACATCGCGGCGATCAGCTTCCGCCCGGACCGCAGGTTGATCGCCGCGGTCGGCACCGACGACGTCGTGCGCCTGTGGAACACCGACGGCACGGGTGAACCCCTCACGTTCGACCATCCCAGCACCGCCCGGCAACTCGCCTTCAGCGCCGACGGCAGACAGCTCATCACGGTGTACGGGGCGACCATCCGGTTCACGCCCTGTGAGGTGTGCGGGCCGGTCGACGAGGTGCTCGCCCTGGCCCAGCAGCGTATGACCCGTGACTTCACCCCGCAGGAACGCGCGAAATACCTACGCCCTTAGCCGTGACGGCGCGGGACGTCCGTGAGCACGACTTCTATCCTTTGTCGCGGGTGCGTCCGGCATCCGAGGGATCCAGCTCGACAAAGCAGCTGCCTCCCCGGTCTGTCCGGGGGTGGATTCCGGTGCGAGCCGGGAACCCAACCGACGTCCGGGCTTCGCCGAGGGCCAAGAGCGCCCCTGCCTGCGCCGGGCGCGCCCACCGCAGGACGGCCGGGGCAGATTACCCGGGCTGCGGATGGGCAATGGGCCAGACATGAAAGCTATCGCACTGGACGAATACGGCGACGCTGACGTGCTGCGCCTTCGTGACCTGCCGGACCCGGCGGTCGGTCCGGACGTCGTCCGGATCCGGGTCCGGGCGGCCGGGATCAACCCGGTCGACTACAAGATCCGGCAGGGCTATCTGCAGGGGGCGTTTCCGCACCACACGCCGCTGATCCCGGGATGGGACGTGGCGGGCGTGGTGGACGCGGTCGGCCCGGCGGTGACCCGGTTCGCGGTGGGCGACGAGGTCATGGCGTACGCCCGGAAGGATTCGGTGCAGCACGGGACGTACGCGGAGTTGGTCGGTGTGGCCGAGCCGGCGGTGGCCGCCAAGCCCGCATCGCTGGATTTCGTGCGGGCCGGCGGCCTGCCGCTGGCCGGCTTGACCGCGTTTCAGGCGCTGACCGCGGTCGACGTGGGGCCCGGCGACGTGGTCCTGGTGCACGCCGCCGCCGGCGGGGTCGGGCACCTGGCGGTGCAGCTGGCGCGGGCGCTGGGCGCGGCACGCGTGATCGGCACGGCCTCCAGCGCCAACCACGACTTCCTGCGCGGGCTCGGCTGCGAACCGATCGAGTACGGCGACGACCTGCCGGACCGGCTGGCGAAGCTGGTGGGCGGCGACGGCCGGGTCGACGCGGCACTGGACTTCGTCGGCGGCACGGCGTTGAGTCAGTCCCCGGCGATGGTGCGTGCGGCGGCCCGCCACGCGTCCGTTGTCGATCCGCAGGTCAAGGAGCAGGGCGGCCGCTACGTCTTCGTGCGCCCGAACGGCGCGCAGCTGGAGTCGCTCGGCGCGCTGGCGGACGCGGGCCGGTTGCGCGTGGAGGTGGCCCGCGAGTTCCCGCTGGCCGAGGCGGCGCAGGCGCAGCGCCTGCTGGAGCAGGGACACGTACGCGGCAAGGTGGTGCTCACCGTCGATCATTGACGGCGCCTGTCGAAGCGCTGAGCGCGGCGACGGCAGCGGCCACCGCGAGGACGGCGAGAGCCGGACCGTAGCCGCCGTTCCGGTTGAGCGAGGAGGCCATCAGCAGCGGGCTGGCGAATCCGGCCAGGCCCGCCACGCCGGTGACCACCCCGCTCACCCGGCCGATCATCGCGGGTGGTGCCACGGCGGCGACCTGGGCGAGAATGGCGCCGCTCGCGATGCCGAGCGCCACGGCGAGCGCCGGCAGCAGAATGGTCATCACCAACGGCAGCGGCGGCGTGTACGCCTGCGCCCCGGCGGCGACGGCGAGGACGGCCAGGGCAGCGGTCAGCGGCCGCCGGGGCTCGAGGCGATCCGCCAACCATCCGCCGACCGGTCGCATGAGCACGGCCAGGACGATGAACCCGGCCATCGCGTAGCCCGTGCGGTCGAGCGGCAGACCATAGGCGTTCGTCAGGTAGACGGGCAGGTATGTCGAGAACGTCACGAAGAGCGCGGACGTGACCGCGTTCCAGAGAGCGCCTCGTCGGGTGATCGGCAACCGCAGGGCGGTCCCGAGCCGGCCGTCCGGTTTCTCGCCGGGTGCCGTGCGGCGTGGGCCGTCGCGCACCGTCATGACGACGAGCACGCCGAACAGGCCCACCGCGACGGAGGCCACGACGAACGGGGCGGCGATGCCGTACGCCTCGACCAGGCGGACCGTGGTGAGCCCGCCGATCGCGCCTCCGCACAGACCCGTGCCCAGCACGCCGAGGGCCAGTCCGCGGCGTGCGCCGGCGAATCTGACACTGACGAACGGGACGGCGACGGCGAACATCGTGCCCGCGACGCCGAGGAGGCCGGCGCCGGCCAGCAGGCCCGCGGCGGAGCGATCCACGACCACCGTCAGCACCAGCAGGGCCGCCACCGTAGCCGCTGTCACCAGGAGGAAGGTGACGCGGGCACCGAGCCGGTCGGTCAGCGCCCCGACCGGGACTCGCGCCAGGGAGCCGACGACCACCGGTATCGACACGATCATCGCCTGTTGGACAGCGGTCAGCCCCAGAGTGTCGCGGAGCAGCGGCACCAGCGGCGCCAGCAGCGCCCACGCCCACGCGCTCAGCAGGTACCCGAAGGTGGCGACGGCCAGCATCGACCGAGCTCGTTGCCCGGCTGGTGTGTCCAGCGTTCGACCCGATCGCATGGCGTTCCCCCCTCCGGCATCGTTGTCCGCGCCCGCCGCAGGATCAACACCATTCCGGTGGCCGGATCGCCGAGAACGGCGGGCGAAGATCACATAGTGGATGGTTGCTGGCCGCCACCTTTCATGCTTCGCTGACGCCAGGCTGACCACGCCGATGACGGCGCGGGTCGGGGGGCCGGCAGATGTGACCGTCAAGGTCACAACACCGGGGTGAGGTGGTGGCCGCGATGCCGGACGTCGTGACGAACAGCCATGACCACGCCGACGAATCCCCCGTGGATTCCGATTCCCCGATGCCCCTGGTCGTCGCCAAGACCGCCCGGCCGTTGCTGGTGCGTGGCGGCATCGACCGCCCGCGCCTTCTTCACCTGCTCGACCGCACCACACGCAAGCCGTTGACCCTCGTCCGTGCCGGCGCCGGCTGGGGCAAGACCGTCCTGGTCTCGGCGTGGACGCACAGCCGAGCCACCTCGGTGGCCTGGCTCAGTCTGGACACCTACGACAACGATCCGCAGACGTTCTGGGCGTACGTGGTGGCGGCGCTGAGCGGCGCCGGTGCGCTGACAGCGGAAAATCCGCTGGTCGAGATGAGATCGGTGCCCCGCGACGAGCGGGAACGCGCCCAGCGGATGATCGCTGGGATCAGCCGGCTCCCCGACCCGACCGTGCTGGTGCTCGACGATTTCCATGTCATCGACGACCGGCAGGTCCTCGACGAGGTGGGCGTCCTGCTTCGGCATCCGCTGCCGTCGCTGCGGCTGGTCGTGATCACCCGGACCGAGCCCGAGCTGCCGTTGCACCGGTTGCGGGCGGCCGACCGTGTCGGCGAGGTCCGCGCCGACGACCTGGCCTTCACGACCGACGAGGCCACGACGCTGCTCAGCGACCACGGCCTCGATCTCGATTCCGGCGACGTGACCATGCTGCTGGATCGGACCGACGGCTGGGTTGCCGGCCTGCGCCTCGGCGCGACGTTCCTCGCCGGCGAGGCAGGCAGCCGATCGATCGCTGACTTCACCGGCGACATTCGTGGCGTCGACGGCTATCTGACCGACGAGGTCCTGGCCGGGCGATCGCCGCGGCAACGCCGGTTCCTGCTGGAGACCAGCATCAGCGAGCAGATGTGCGCCGGGCTGGTCAACGCCATCACCGGCGAGAGCGACGGGCAGCGGATGCTCGAGGACCTGGAGCTCGACAACGACTTCGTCACGCGGCTGGGACCCAAGCCCGTCTGGTTCCGCTACCATCACCTGCTCCGCGACGTGCTGCGGCACCGGCTGCACCTGGAGATGCCGGCGATGGTGCCCGGCCTGCACCACCGGGCAGCCCGCTGGTACGCGAGGAACAACTCGGTGATCGAGGCCCTGAGCCACGCGGTCCGCGGCGAGGACTGGACGTATGTCGGGCATCTGGTCACCGCGCAAGCCGGGCCGTTGATCCTCTCCACCCAGCGGGCGGCATTGGTCAGGATTCTTCGTCAGGTGCCCCGGCAGCAACTGACCTCGACGCCGGAACTGATGGTGTGCGACGCCCTCCTGCTGTTCCACATCGGTGACTACGACGCCATCCCGGCGCGCGTCGCCCGCATCCGGCAGCTGTTGCGCAAGCGGCCGGCCGCCACCCGTGACCCGGCCGAGGTCCTGCTCATGGCACTGCAGGTGGCCGGGGACCGGGCACTCGGTGACATGCCGGCTGTCGTCGACGTGGAGACCGAACAGCTCGCGCTGCTGGCCCGATCCCCGTACCTCGACGGCGCCGCGGCGGCCCAGTACCGTGCGATTGCGCTGAACAGCAAGGGTCTCGCCCTGATGTGGACCGGCGACGTGGTCCGCGGCGCCCGTGACCTACGCGCGTCCGCCGCCGCCGCCGAGGCGATCGGCGTCGAGCTGGCGCAGATCAACGCCACCGGCCACCTGGCTCTGCTCGAGATGCTGCACGGCTCGGTCAGCGAGGCCGCCCGGCTCGCCTATAGTGCCCGGGACCTCGCCGAACGTCGCGCGTGGCGCTACACCGTGCAGGCCGTCGCGGCGCATTTCGCGCAAGCCCTCGTGCACCTGGAGCGAGTCGACCCGGTCGCCGCGCAGGAGGTCCTGCAGCACGGTGTCCGCGCTCACGAGAGCGAGCCGGAGGCCGCTCAGCGGCTCGTCATGTTCGGCGTCCAGGCGCGGCTGGCGCTCGCCAACGGCCAGCTGGGCCGAGCACGTTCCTTCCTCGCCCAGGCGCGCCGCGACCGCAACACACGGACGTACGTTCCCGCCCTCGACCAGTGGTTGACGCTGCTCGACGCTGACGTCGACCTCGCCGGCGGGCAGCCCGACCGGGCCGAGCAGCACTACCGGGGCACTTCCGACGACGAACTCCCCGGTCTGGCGCACCGCGTCCGCCTCGCCCGGGCCGCCTTGGCCCAGGGCAATCCGCGCCGGGCCGAGCAACTGCTCACTGCCGAACCGGCCACTTCCGGGGAGACCGTCGCCACCGTCGAGGCCGGCATCGTCGGCGCCCTGGTGGCCGACTCGCGCGGTCACGCGACTCGAGCCGTGGATCTCCTCGCCGGCGCCGTTCGCCTGGCTGTCGACGAGGGAATCCGCCGGCCCTTCGTCACCCTGTCCAGCAATCGATTGACCGCCCTCTTCGACCGGATGCGGCTGCTCGGCCCGAGCAGCGCCGACATCATCGACGGCCTGCGGCCGGCCGGCCGACCGACCGAAGCCGCGCTGGCCGCGGAGAACCTCAGCGAGCGCGAAGCCGAGGTCGTGCGTTACCTGCCCACCATGTTGACCGCGGCTCAGATCGCCGCCGAACTCGGGGTGTCCGTGAACACCGTCCGGGCTCACTTGAGATCCATCTACCGGAAGCTGGGCGCCGAACGGCGCAGCGACGCCGTGGCACGCGCACGCGAGGCCGGAATCCTCTGACCTGGTCGGCGCTGGATAGGTTGGGCCGGTGCAGATACGCGACGCGGACGCCCGGGACCTGCCCTTCCTGGAGCGGATCCTGCTGGAGGCCTACAACTGGTCGGAGCAGCGGTTCACCCTCGACTGGCTGCGCGGCGACGAGATGGCGCGCCGCTACCTCGACGGGTTTCCCGGCGACGGTGACCTGGGCCTGGTGGCCCTGATCGACGACGCGCCGGTGGGTGCGGTGTGGGGCCGGGCGCTGCCGGCCGACCGGGCCGGATACGGGTTCGTGGCGCCGGACATTCCCGAGCTGACGCTGGGCGTCGTCCCGCAAGCGCGGGGGCGTGGCGTGGGATCGCGTCTGATGGCCGCCGTCATCGGCGCCGCTGAGCAACGCGGCATCCGGGGCCTGAGCCTCAGTGTCGAGGACGGCAACGCCGCCCGCCGCCTCTATGAGAGCGCGGGCTTCACGGTGGCCGGGCGCAACGGAGGGTCCGACACGATGGTGAGGTGGGGTTAGCCTTACCGCGTTTACGGGGTTCTGCCGCAGTGCTTCGCGGGCCTCACCGTTGATCTACTGAGGCCTATGCGATCTTCTGTTGCGGCCACGATCGGCGCCCTCTGCTGGGCCGCCGCCGCCCCGCTGTTCCTCGCCGCGAACGTCATCGTCGGACTCGCCTGGGACGACCCGGCTTTCAGCTGGGCGACCAACAACATCAGCGATCTGGGCAACGTCACCTGCGGCGTCTGGGACACGACCCGGCCACGGTACGTGTGCTCGCCCTGGCACGACGCCATGAACGTGGCCTTCGTACTGACGTCGGTCCTGCTGATCGCCGGGCTGGTGCTGACCTGGCGGATGTGGGGACCGGGACGAGGGGTCCGGTGGGCCCGATGGCTGCTGCTGGGCGGATCGGCCGGCCTGGGCCTGGCCGGGGCGTTCCCGGCCGACAGCAACGAGAACCTGCACGTGCTCGGCGCGCTGTTGGTCTTCCTGGGCGCGAACGCGGGCCTGCTGGCCGCGGGAACCGCCCGCAAGGGCACGCTGCCGGGCCGGATGCGGCCGGTCACGCTGACGCTCGGCGCGCTGGGGCTCGCGGGCAGCGTCCTGTTCATCGCCCAGCAGGGGCTGGGCCTGGGTGTCGGCGGCATGGAACGGGTCGCCGTGTTCCCGCTGCCCGTGTGGGCCTGCTACGCCGGCTGTTTCCTGTACCTGACAGCACGCAGGGACCGATCCCGGCAGACCCCGGACGACCGGGGTCTGCCGGAGCAGGCTCAGGGGGTGTAGCCGATCCAGGCGTACGCGCGGCTGGTGGCGTCGCAGTTGCCCTGCATGATGTTGGCGCCGGAGGACTTGCTTCCGGCGTACGGCACCAGGCACTTGCCGCTGCCCTCGTTGACGAGCATCGCACCGCCGTTGCCGGTGACCCGGGTCCAGCGCTGATAGGCGCTGTTGGTGCAGGCCGCCTGGATGATGTGGACGCCGGCGGCGTTGCTGGCACCCTCGACGGTCATGCAGCGGTCGCTGACGAAGCTGCGCATCTCCGCGCCGTTCCAGTACCAGTTCTGCGCGGACTTGCCGTCGCAGGCGGCCTGCACGATGTACGCGCCGTCGTTGAGGCTGGCGGCGTACGGCAGCACACACATGTTGCTGTTGACGTTGCGGAACCGGCCGACCGTGATGGCCCGCGCGGTCGGGGCGAAGTCGAACACCAGCCGCTGCGGGAGGAACTCCGTCGACTGGTGGACCTCGTTGATGCCGCGGACCCGGCCGGTGGACGCGTCCCAGTCCAGGTTCTGCGTCATGTCGGGCACCTGGGTGAGCACGCTCGTCGCCTCGCCGGCCGCGCCCTTGTGCACACAGGCCGGCTGGCGGTAGCTGTTGTTGTAGGTGGACGGGCACAGGCCGCTGATGAAGAACGACGCGCCGTCGTACGTCACGCCCTGCATCTTGTGCACCGGGGAGGTCCAGGCGGCCTGGGCGGTGCCGGCCGGCAGGCCGGTGGACAGGTTGAGCGGCCAGCTGATCAGGCGGCCGCCGGCCACGTCGGCGTTGTAGTACTCGTTGGTGAGCAGCGCGCCGCGGGACCGGTCGAAGCTCACCCCGTTCAGGCAGGGCGTGGTGCCGGTGGCCGGCACGCACGGCGAGCTGGTGGTCCGGTACGTGTAGCGCACCGGCAGCACGTAGTCGAAGCCGGCGAAGACGTTCGGGTACGCGGTGAGGTCGCCGAGGTCGACGATGTCGAGTACCCGCCCGCTGACGATGTAGAGCTTGTCGCCGTACCAGGTCACACCGTCGGCGTGGCCGGCGCGCTGCACGACGCCCGAGCCGGAGAAGACGACGAGCGCGACGTCGGCGTACGTCGGCGGGCTGGTGTTGCGGTTGGTGAACCGCAACCGAATCTGCGTGTCGTTGCTGTTGTGCCAGGAGGTGACCTCCCAGCGCACGGAGTTCCACCGGCCGTCACCGGCCGCGTCGTGCGGCACCGAGAAGCCCTGCGGGCTCCAGCCGTTGCTGCCGGTGTCGTCGGCGGAGTCCCAGCAGTAGCCGTTGGCGCCGACGCCCGGGTTGAACGGGGTGGGCCAGCACAGCCCGGCCTTGCCCGGCCGCTCGGCCATGGCGGGCGTGAGCGCGACCCGGCTGGCGTTGAGCGTCGCGGCGATCGTGGCGCTGTTGTCCGCCTGCAGGCTCAGGTTGAACCCGCTGGTGCTCGTCGCGGCGATGGTGGTCGAGGCGTGGGCGGCGCCGGCCGGGGCGACACACAGGGCCGCCACCGCGAGGAGCCCGGCACCGACGGCGCGGAGCAGCCGCAGCGCACGGCACCGCAGTCCATGATCGTCAATCTTCATTCACGAGAAGCTATCAACGGCTCTCCACCGTTTGTCCACCCCGTCCTCGGGTGCGAGGCTACGGAGCGGTTGGCCGTCATGGCTGATTATGGAACCACTGCGTTGCCGGGGTGCACTTTACTTGCGATCGGCGATTGGGGAAGCTGCGGGAATGGGTGAGATCTTTCCGATGCCGGCGGTGGGTGATCTCTTCACCGACATGCGCGGCGGTGACCGAAGGATGCGGGTCAGCTACCACGAGAGCCGGGGCGCGGTCGTGGTGTCGCTGTGGGCGGACACCGTGTGCCGGGGCACCTTCCAGCTCGCCGCCGGCGATGTCGCCCGGCTCGTCGCGCTGTTGTCGCACGTGGAGACGCCGGGCGGCCAGACCGGCAGCGTGGCGGAGGACACGGTCGCCGAGCCGTCGGCGCCGTCGCCGGACCAGACGGGTGACGTGAACCGGGCGGCGCTTCCGGTGGTGCGCGAGCCACGGGTCGCCTGACGGGCACCATGTGACCATGGTCGATACCGCTGCTCTGCTGGCTGCCTACGACGCGCAGATGCGCATGCCGTCCGGTGCTGTCCCGGCCGGCATGACCTACGAGCGTGACGGTCCGGTTCTGCGGATCGTGGGCGGGCACGTGGGACGGATCCGGGCACCGCGCGACGTCGGCATGACCGGCGCCGAGCTCGACCGGCTGATCGCCCGCCAGCGGGACTACTTCCGGGCCCGTGGCGAGGGCGTCGAGTGGAAGCTTCGGGCCCACGACCTGCCTGCGGATCTGCCCGAGCGCCTGGTCGGTGCGGGTTTCGTTGCGGAGGAGCCGTCAACGGTGCTGCTCGGCTTCGCCGAGCAGGTGGCCGCCGAGCCGGTGCTGCCCGACGGTGTCGTGCTGCGGCGGGTGAGCGAGGCCGAGGACCTGCGCCGGGTCGCCGACCTCTCGAGTGCGGCGCTGGGGGTCGACTGCTCCTGGGTCGCGGACGACCTCGGCGCCCGGGTGGCGGCTGATCCGGACCAGATCACCATCCTGGTCGCGCAGGCCGGTGAGCGGGTCGTGTGCACCGCCATCGCGGTGCGCGAACCGGGCACCGAGTTCGTCGCGCTGCTCGGCGGCGCGACGCTGCCGGGCTGGCGGGGACGTGGGCTCTACCGCGCCATGATCGCTGCCCGGGCGCGGGAGGCGGTCGCCCGCGGCTTCCGGCTGCTGCACGTCGACGCGTCGGCGGCCAGCGCGCCGATCCTGCGGCGGTGTGGCTTCCACGAGGTCACCACCTCGACGCACTATCAGTGGACGCCGCCGGCCTAGGTTCGCAGGGCCCGGACGGCGGTGGACGACATCGATGCCAGCTCCGGGCGGGCCGGCAGCCACAATGTCGTCACCCCGAGCGTTTCGTTGATGGCGGCGAGTTCGTATTCGTGCGGGAAGTCGGCCGAGTTGCGGACGCCGCGGATGATCACACGGCATCCGTGGTGACGGCAGTAGTCCACGGTCAGGCCGTGCCAGGCGGCTACCGAGACGTTCGCCCAGTCGGCCGGCAGCGAGCGCTGGATCTCCGTCGCGCGCGCAGCGGTTGTCCGGGACGGTCGTTTGCCGTGGTTGACGGCGACCAGCACGGTGACGTGGTCGAACATGCGGCGCGACCGGTCGACGACGTCGACGTGGCCCGGGGTGAAGGGGTCGAAAGTTCCGGGATAGACCGCTCGGGCCGGGCCGGGACCGCCGTCGGGCGCATCAGGCATCGGGCCAGAGTAGGGCCGCGCACGGGTTGTTGTGGAGACTCCGACCACGTCGCAGTCCTAAAATGAGACGCGTGAACCGCGACGACGATCGCCATTTCGACCTCGCCGCCCGGGAACGAGGCATCGAGGAGCGAGAGGAGCTCGTGCGCGACCGTGAGCAGGCCGCCGATCGCCGCGACTCCCTGGCCGAACAGCGCGAGGTTGAACTGGAGCAGCGGTGCACCGAGGCTGACCTCCGCGATGCGGCAGCGCGCAACCGCGCCACCCTCGCGGTGAAACGAGAACAGTTCCTCAACGAGCGTCAGCAGTCCGTCGACGAGCGCGAGCAAAGCGCCGACCGTCGGGAGGAAGCCGCCGACGAGCGGGAAGTGGCCGTGGACGAACGCGAGGCAGTCGCTGAGGAGCGGGAACGGCTCGCTGATCTGCGGGAGAGAGGCGCCGATGAGCATGAGCGAGTCGCCGATCAACGTGAGATCGACCTCGAACTACGTGACTGGGACAGGGGTTGACCGTCAACGGATTGCCACTCTCGGCGTCCATCAACACCGGCCGGCGAAGACCATGATCGACGGTCCTCTCCTGGAACGCGCCCAACAGCTGTGGGCCGGCCTCGCAGCTGAGCCTTCATCTCACGGCCGCGCGCCGGGCGCCTCGTGTGTGAGGCGCCCGGCGGCTGAATCCGTGTAGCTCAGTCGTCCAGGCCGGAGAGACGCCACAGGCGAACCTGGTTGTCGGCGCCGGCGGTGATCAGGCGTTTGCCGTTCGGGCTGATCCGCAGCGCCCACACCGCGCCGTCGTGCCCGGTCAGCGGCGCGCCTTCGAGGGTTCCGGTTGTCGTGTCCCACAGCCGGACGGTTCCGTCGTCGCTGCCGGTGGCCAGCAGGTTTCCGTGCGGGCTGAACCGCATGGCCCGCACCGGCCCGGTGTGACCCGTCAGCGACGCGGTGGCCGGCTCGCGGGACGCCGTGTCCCACAGCTGGACGGTGTTGTCGCCACCCGACGAGGTCGCCAGCAGCTTGCCGTCGGAGCTGAAGGTCAGGGCGAACACCGGCGCGGTGCTGCTGGTCAGCGGGGAACCCGCGGGTTCGCCGGTGGCCGCGTTCCACAGCCGTACCAGATTGCCGCCGCCGGAAGCGGCCAGCAGCTTGCCGTTGGGGCTGAAACTCATCGCGTGCACCGGGCCGGGGCTCACGGTCAGCGCCTCACCGACCGGCCGGCCGGTGCTGGTCCGCCACACCCGTACGGTGTTGTCGTCGCCGGCGCCGGCGGTGGCGAGCAGGTCACCGTCCGGGCTGAACACGACCGACCGGACGGCGCCGGGGTGACCGGTCAGGGTGCGCACCAGCTTCCCGGTGGCGGGATTCCACAGCCGGACCGTGCCGTCGTCGCCGGCGGTGGCGACCAGGTCCCCGTCGGGGCTGAAGGTCACCGAGCGCACCGGCCCGACATGGCCGGTGAACGCCGGCCCGGACCGCTGCCCGGTCTCGGGGTCCCAGAGCGCCACTTCACGGTCGCCGGCGATGGCGAGCAGCTTGCCGTCGGGGCTGTACCCGATGGAGTTGATGGTGCCGGCGTCGGCGTCGAGCGTTGCTCCGATGCGGCGGCCGGTCGCCGTGTTCCACTGCTTGACCGTCCCGTGGCTGGCGGTGGCGAACACCTTCCCGTCGGGGCGCAGCATGATGATCCCGGACATGCCGGGCAGGACGCTGCGGGTGCCGGCACCGGCCGTGGCCTGGCCGAACGCGCCGAGCGCGGGTTGCGGGTCGGCATGGGCGGCGGTGGTGACGCCGGTCGGTGCCAGCAGTCCGATCATGGCCACGGCGACGGTGCGGCCGGCCCGGCGCCGCAGGACGCCGAACGGAGAGTCACTGTACGCGCCTTTACGATCTCTCTCGGTAGTCACACGGGCACCGTAGCGACCCTGATCTCCAGTATTCGGCCGGTCGGCGGCCGTTCATCCTGCCGAGTTGCCCTCTACCGGTCCTCCGCCTGCACGACGGTCACCGCGGTGCCCAGTTCGACGGTGCGGGAGACGGTGCACAGCCGGTCGTGCGACATCTGGAGGATCCGGGGCAGCGCCTCGCGCGCCCGGTCGCCGTCCGCGCCCTCCGGGAAGGTGACGGCGAACTCGGCCACGATGTTGCGCATCCGGTTGCCACCGGTCTCGTCGCGGATCTTCTCGCCGCTGACCCGGACGGTGAACCCGGTGGGTTCGGCGCGCCGGCTGGTGACCAGGTCGACGTCGACGGCGGTGCAGCCGCCGATCGCGGCCAGCAGCAGCTCCACCGGGGTGAAGCTGTCGTCCTCGCCCGAGCCCAGCGTGATCTGCCCGCCGCGCGCGTTGCGCAGGACGTACTGACCGGTGCCGGTGCGGTCCATCGCCACCGAACGGAGGTTGTCATCGCTCATGATGATCAACCTATCGGCCTGGCCTAGTCTGGCGCTCATGGCCATCGACCTGACCGCCCTGCGGGCGCACTTCCCCTCCCTCGATCACGGCCTCGCCTTCTTCGACGGCCCCGGTGGGACGCAGACCCCGCGCCCGGTTGCCGAAGCCATCGCCGCGACGCTGACCGGCCCGCTCTCCAACCGGGGTTCGGTCAGCGCCTCCGAGCTCAACGCGGAACGCGCCGTCACCGGGTTCCGGGCCGCCTACGCCGACCTGCTCAACGTGCCCGCCGCCGGCGTCGTCCACGGCCGCAGCGCGACCCAGCTGACCTACGACTTCTCCCGCCACCTGGCCAAGAGCTGGCGGCCCGGCGACGAGATCGTGCTCAGCCGCCTGGATCACGACTGCAACGTGCGCCCGTGGATCCAGGCGGCCGAGCGGGCCGGCGTCACCGTGCGGTGGATCGAAATCGACAGCAAGACCACCGAGCTGGACCTTGATTCGTACGCGGGGGTGCTCTCCGCTCGCACCCGCCTGGTGGCGGTCACCGCCGCGTCGAACGTGCTGGGCACCAAGCCGCCGGTGCGCCGGATCGCCGACCTGGCGCACGAGTGCGGCGCCCTGGTGTACGTGGACGGCGTGCACTACGCCGCGCACGAGCTGGTGGACGTGCCCGCGATGGGCGCGGACCTGTTCGTCTGCTCGCCCTACAAGTTCCTCGGACCGCACTGCGGGGTGCTCGCGGCCGCGCCGGAGCTGCTGGAGACCCTCCAGCCGGACAAGCTGCTCCCCTCCTCCAACGCCGTGCCGGAGCGCTTCGAGTTCGGCACCCTGCCCTACGAGATGCTGGCGGGCGCCACCGCCGCCGTCGACTTCCTCGCCGCGATGGATCCGGGTCCGCAGCCCGGCCGCCGCGAGCGGCTGGCGCACTCGCTGAGTTCCCTGCATGAGCACGAGAAGACGCTGCGCGCGAGGCTGGAGGACGGTCTGCGGGCGCTCGGTGACACCGTCACCCTGCACTCCCAGGCGGCCGACCGCACCCCGACGCTGCTGATGAGCCTGGAGGGCCGCGATGCCCGCCAGGCCCAGCTGCACCTGGCCGCGCGCGACGTCCTGGCGCCCGCCGGGTCCTTCTACGCCTACGAGCCGTTCACCGCCCTGCGGTTGACCGACCCCGCCCTGCGGGTCGGCCTGGCGCCCTACAACACCGCCGACGAGGTGGACCGGTTCCTCGACGGTCTCACCTCCTTCCTCAGCACGACGCCGCCCGGACCGGCGTGACTGCCACCACAGCACTTGCCTCTGACGTCAGCGTCAGGTTTTACCGTTTCCGGCATGCAGGCCTCCGGAGCAACAGCTCTCGTCACCGGCGCCACGGTGCTGCGGCTCGACATCACCGGCCCGCAGACGATCGCGGCCGCCGCTTCTATCGCTAGCTCGTTAAGATCCGGCTGCCGCCGGATCAGCCACGGGAGAGTTCGTGAGACGTACGCTGTTCCTCCTGCTCGTCCTCGTGCTCAGTGGTGGCTGGCTGCTCCTGGCGGCCGGTCCCGACCTGCGCCGTGAGCACGTCACCTCGGCCGGGGTGCCACTCGAGGAGGTGCATCCGCCGGCGGACGGGCCGCACCCGGGTGTGGTCGTCGCGCACGGCTTCTCCGGGTCCGCGAAGCTGATGGCCTCGTTCGGCGACTCCCTGGCGGCCCGCGGTTATGTGGTCGTCCTGCTGGACTTCACCGGCCACGGCGCCAACCCGCGACCGTTGCCGGACGAGGCCGCGGGCACGCCGGGCTCCACCGCGGCGCTGCAGCGTGACCTGGACGTGGCGGTGGCGCACCTGCGCTCGCTGCCGGACGTCGACGCCTCCCGCATCGCGCTGGTCGGGCACTCGATGGGCGCCGGCGCCGTCACCCGCTACGCCGCCGCCCGCCCCGACGTGACCGCCACCGTGGCGATCTCGCTGCCGGACGCGGGTGTCGCCTCCGGCGATGGTCCCGCCCGGTTGCTCACCGTGGTGGGCGCTCTGGAGTTCCCCGATTTCCACGCGGCCGCCACCAGCGCCGCCGCCGACCGCGCCGACCGTGCCGTGCGCGTCGTCCCCGGGGTGGAGCACATCTCCGTCCTGTACTCCCCCGAGACCCACCGCGAGACGGTGGCGTGGCTCGACAGCGCGTTCGGCGGGCCGCGCGACGACGGCGCGATCCCGTTCCCCGGCCGGCGCCTGATCGGCGCGGCTCTGCTGGTGCTGGCGTTCCTGCTCGGTTTCCATCCGCTCGCGGCCGTGCTCGCCGGCCCGGGCAACGACCCCTGGCCGCGGTTCGCCCGGCCGGAGCGGCTACCGCGGGCGGGGACGGCCCGGGTCGTCGCGGTGACGGCGGTGGCCGCGGTGGCCGGGGCGGTGGCGGCCCGGTTCCTGCCCACGACCGCCCTGCCGCTGGCGATCGCCG